>DAOUOU010000059.1 GCA_030626465.1 Bacteroidales bacterium | reverse complement strand
TTACAGCACATTCACATCACAAAGTAAAAGACACTATCACGTGCATTTCATGTCATATGCCTGAAACAGAATTTGCCCGGATGACTCGTAGCGATCACTCTATGCGCCCGCCCATGCCGGCTGCAACAATAGAATTCGGCTCACCCAATGCCTGTAATAGTTGCCATGATGACAAAGATGCTCAGTGGGCCGATGAGCAAGTAACCAAATGGCATGGTAATTACCAGGATAAAACGCTTGGATACGCTCGCTTAATACACCAGGGCCGTACCGGCAACTTTAAACATGCCGATCGGATGTTTACCATGATCAACAATCCTGAGGCAGATTTTATCTTCCGTAGCTCTATGATTCGAATCCTGATGAATTATCCGGGAGAAGAAAAGGAAAAATTTTTATTGAAGGTCATGGGAGATGAATCTCCACTGGTCAGAGCATCTGCAGCAGAAGCACTGCAATACATTATCACTAAAAATTCCAAAGCTGCTTTATTAAAAGCTGCCAGGGATAGTTACAGAGTGGTTCGTATGAGGGCTTCTTTCGGACTTGCTCTTTTCCCGGAAGAGATGTTCTCACCTGAAGAGTTGAAAATTGTTGAGTACAATTACAAGGAATATGAAGAATTCCTCATGACACGCCCCGATAGCTGGTCGGCACATTATAACCTGGGTAATTTCTATCATGGACGCGGACTTTACCGGCAGGCTATTACCAGTTATGATAAAGCTTCGGAACTCGATAAAGAGGTGATCTCTCCATTGGTAAATGCCAGTTTGGCATATAGCATTCTTGGCGACGATGCAAGGGCTGAAAGCAAACTAATGAAAGCTATTGAATTAGAGCCGGGTAATCCGGCAGCTAATTTAAACTATGGTCTTTTGCTTGGGCAATTGCAGCGTTTTGATGAAGCAAAGTTTTATTTAAAAAATGCTTTAGATAATGATACAACACTGGCAGTGGCTGCCTATAATCTCGCTGTCATTGCTTCCCGGTCCAGCCCTCCTGATGCATTGAAATATGGTTCATTAGCCTATGAGATAGATCCTGAAAATCCGAAATACGGTTACACTTACGCTTTTTATTTGAATCAGTATGGTCAAACCCGGAATGCAATATCAACCATGAAGGAAGTACTGGTACAACACCCGGATTATATCGATGGATACCTCTTTCTAGGAGACATGTATGAAAAGAACAACAATGTAAAATCAGCTATTGATCTCTACGAAAAAGCTGCTACCGTTGAAAGTATTCCTGAACAATACCGGAGGAATGTTCAGATAAGAGCAAATATGCTGAAAAGACAAGCCCATTAGATGCAAATCTAAAGGCTATGGTCGGTTGATTAACTGATGAACTGAAGAATTGGCTTCGCCGAGCTCGTAAAACTCGGTTGATTAACTGATGAATTGGTGAACTGATGAACTGATGAACCGGCCAACTGGTGTAATGTTCAATTTCCCTGCCTGCCGCAGGCAGGGAAATTGTATATCACTATCTTCAAGCAAAAGAAGGAAAAATCATGGTATTTTTCTACTTTTAATACTATATTTCATTCGTTTTCAAATTCAACCGGTTCAGATGAATCGGAATGGATCAATTGAGACCGTAACAAATACTATACTAGCATATGAAAAGAAGGATTTTATACAAATCGGGATCAGGTGTATTGGAGAATACATATGATTTATTTGTCGTAGCATTCATTCATTTATATGATGCTTTTTTATTTATGATCCGCTCTAAGTTCATTCTGTTTCTGCTCTTTTTTTTAGCATTTTATTGTATTAGCCTGCAATCGATATTAGCTGTTGATGACAATACATATATATCACTTGAGGATGGCGAAGGATATTTTACACTGTCAGAATCGGGAAAATCAACCCCGCTTTATGTAAGTGAAGGAGAACATCCGGGTGTGATCAGGGTGTTGGATTATTTTCAGAATGATGTGTTGGCTGTAACCGGTGCAAAACCGGAACTGCTAAAATCACCTCAGGGAACAGAGATCATCCTGGTTGGTACCATTGGTAAAAGCAAAGTAATTGATGATTTAGTGAGTCAGGGTAAGCTTGATGTACAAGCTATTGAAGGCAAATGGGAATCCTATATCATTGAAGTTGTTGAGAATCCTATGCTTGGAGTTGATCGTGCACTGGTAATTGTTGGGAGTGATAAGCGGGGAACTATATATGGAATATTTGATGTATCAAAACACATTGGAGTATCTCCTTGGTACTGGTGGGCTGATGTACCTCCTAAGAAAAGCGAATCACTTTATGTTAAATCAGGTAGATATTCAGATGGTGAGCCGGCAGTAAAATACCGCGGAATATTTTTAAATGACGAAGAACCATCTCTGGGCAGATGGGCAGTTGAAAATTACGGGGGATTCAATCATGAGTTCTATGAGAAAGTATTTGAATTGATTCTCAGACTTAAGGGTAACTATATTTGGCCGGCCATGTGGTGGGCAAGCTTTAACAGCAATGATACATTGAATCCCATACTGGCTGATGAAATGGGAGTAGTGATGGGAACCACACACCACGAACCTATGATGCGGGCACATGCGGAATGGGGGCCATATGAAGGAGGAGCATGGAATTATGAAACCAATGAAGAGTCTTTAAGAAGGTTCTGGAGTGAAGGTATTGAACGGATGGGATCTTACGAAAGCATTGTTACAGTTGGAATGAGAGGAGATGGGGACAAAGCTATGAGTGAGGGAAGCAATATTGCTTTATTAGAAAAGATCGTAAAAGACCAGCGAATGATTATTGAAGAGGTAAGCGGTAAAGATCCCTCAGAAACGCCCCAGTTATGGGCACTATATAAAGAGGTTCAGGATTATTACAATAAGGGAATGCGGGTACCTGAAGATGTTACACTTTTGTTGTGCGATGACAATTGGGGAAATCATAGAATACTTCCGAAGCCAGGAAGCAAGCCCCGATCGGGAGGATATGGAGCCTATTATCATTTCGACTTTGTGGGAGGACCAAGAAATTATAAATGGTTAAATACCAGTCCTATTTCCAGAGTATGGGAGCAGATGAACCTTGCATACAGGTATGGTGTGGACAGGATTTGGCTGGTAAATGTGGGCGACCTGAAGCCCATGGAACTGCCCATCAGTTTTTTCCTTGATTTTGCCTGGGATCCAGATGATATTCCGGCTGAGAGAATTCCTGAATACCATATTCAATGGGCAGAACAGCAATTTGGAGAAGAACATGCAAAAGAAATTGCTGATATTCTTATGAAGTATACAAAATATAACGGCCGCAGAACACCTGAAATGATTGCTCCGGATACTTATAGCCTTATATACTATAATGAAGCGGAGAGAGTAGTTAATGATTACAATGAGTTGGCTGGAAAAGCTAAGAAGATATATAAGCTTTTACCTGCTGAGCAGAAAGATGCTTATTATCAGCTGGTATTGTTTCCTGTTCTGGCTTGTGCAAATCTAAATGAATTGCATGTTACAACAGGTATAAATCATCTTTATGCCGGGCAGGAGAGAGTTACAGCAAATCAAATGGCAGAACGTGTTGGGAAATTATTCGCCAGAGATACTGTGCTTAGAAATTATTACCATGATTCTATATCGGGCGGAAAATGGAACAACATGATGAATCAGACACACATTAGTTATACTTACTGGCAGCAGCCCGACAATGATGTAGTACCTGAGGTAAAAACGGTGAAACCGGGAAAAAAAGCCGATATGGGTATAGCGATTGAAGGCTCGTCTGACTGGTGGCCAAAAGCAAAAGGCAAGGCTGTATTGCCTGAGTTTGATGTATACAATCAGCAAAAACATTATATTGAGGTTTTTAATCGTGGAGCGCTCCCATTTGATTTTCAGATTGAAGCTGCTGAACCATGGATTAAAATGAGTGCGGAAAATGGTACTATTGAAGAGCAGGAGAGGATATGGTTCGAGCTTGACTGGAGCACAGTACCAAATGGCCTGCATCTTGTTCCGATAACTATTTCTGGTCCGGACGATAAATCGGTTACTGTCTTTGCAGAAGTAAGAAACCCTGAAGCACCCAAAAGAGAAGAAATTAATGGTCATATTGAAGGAAATGGATATGTTTCAATTGAGGCAATAAATTATTCTAAAATTATTGAAAATGAACAGATTAAATGGCAAGTAATTCCTGATCTGGGTCGTACAGGATCGGCAATTACTCCCTTCCCTGTAACTGCTTCAAGGATATCACCAGAAGAAAATTCACCATGTTTGGAATACAAGATAAATCTCTTTAATACCGGCACAGTAAACGTTATGGTATATGTTGCACCGACCCTGAATATCCACTCTACCGAGGGACTTAAATATGCAATTTCCATTGATGATGAAGAACCACAAATAGTGAATATCCATGAGGGTGATACGATTCCGGACTGGAATTATCCTGCCTGGTGGAACAATGCCGTGACGCAGAAAATTAAGGTGTTGAGTTCTGAACACCAGGTTGACAAGCCCGGTGAACATGTTTTGAAATATTGGATGATAGATCCGGCAATTGTGCTGCAGAAAATTGTAATCAATGCAGGAGGTCTAAAACCAAGTTATTTGGGACCTCCTGAAAGCTACTTTAGAAGTAGTGCAACAAAAGAAGATTGATGTTACATTTTAATCTGCCTATAAATTCAAATGTCAGCATTAAAGCACCAAATAACAAATCTCAAATAGCAAATAAATACCAAGAATCAAATATCAATGACTGAAACTATATTGATTATTGAGTTTTTGAACATTGTGATTTATTTGTAATTTGATGATTGTCATTTGTTATTTTGAATTGTACAAACTATTAGTCAGTCATTTAGGAACAGGCACTATCTAATGGTTGCAAATACTATTTATTCAGTCTTCTGCTGATTAAATGATCGAGACTGATTCGTCCGGGACCGGTTATTAATAGATTTAAAAGCATGATAATGTAATAAATTGGTATTTCAAAACCATTATTCCCGGCTTCAAATCCATTGCCCAGATGAACGGTAGTTATGACAATGATCATCACTATGATGAGAGGTATGGATATTATCCTGGTACCCAAACCTAATGATTAGAAAAATCACACCAAAAGCTTCGGTAGTGGCAGCTAAATAAGCATTAAGAACAGGCAGGGGGTAATTCATACTCCCAAACCAGCTTGCAATACCTTCAATATTTGCCCATTTCATTTTTGCAGGCTTGTAAAATTCATAAGCAAGAATTAGTCTTATAATTAGCAATGGAATATCCCGAAGATTTTCAAGTTTTCTGTTGACCTGATAATAAAATTTCAATAGGTTCATTTTTTTTTAAGGTTGACGCACAGGCGATCAATTCCTGACACAATTGATTAAGAAACTTTTTTTCAGCTAATCTGGTAGTTGTTTCTGAAGGAAATTTAACTTTATGCAGGTTTTACTGTTAACCAGAAATAAATTATAAACATCAAAGCACAACAATGAAACATTCTGTACAAATAAATCAACCAAAGATTCTGGTGTTAATCTATGCTCTGCTTTTCTTCTTATTGCTGGCTTGTGGATCTGATAAGCAAGTGAAAGCACCGGTACCTGAAATACCTGTAGTGGAAGTTTTACAAGAGGATGTCCCCATTTATAAGGAGTTTGTCGGAGAGGTGTTCGGTGAAAAAGACATTCCGATTCGCGCCAGGGTAGAAGGATTTCTGGAGGGAATACATTTTGAAGAAGGTTTTAAGGTCAGAAAAGGGCAATTGTTGTATACAATAGATCCGGAGCCTTTTGAAGCCCGTGTGAATACACAACGTAGCAAAGTTGCCGAAGCTCAAACAATGCTTGCAAAAGCAAAATCTGACCTTGACAGGTATAAGCCACTTGCAGAAAAGAATGCAGTTAGTCAAAGCGATCTTGATGCATCGCAGGCACAGTACGATGCTGCCCTGTCTTCTGTGGAGGCTGCGAAATCGAATTTAAGATCCGCACAGATTGAGCTTGGGTATACGAAATTATATTCGCCTTTAAATGGTATTATTGGTAAAACACAGGCAAAGGTTGGTGATTTTGTTGGCCGTGAACCTAATCCCGTAATCTTAAATGTGGTATCAAAAACCAATGAAGTAAAGGTAATTTTCTTTCTTACAGAATCTGAATACCTCGAAGTTTTCAGAGAAAGGACACGGAGACAAAAGAACACATCAAAAGAAACTGTTGAGAGACGTGAGGGTGGAGCATTGGAATTGATACTTTCAGATGGTTCACAATACGATCATAGGGGAACAGTTGATTTTATTGACAGGGGTATTGATGCAACCACCGGATCCATTCTTGTTCAGGGAAATTTTCCTAATCCTGAATTCATATTGCGCCCGGGATTGTTTGCAAAAGTGAAAGTTGAAATGGAAGTAAAAGAAGGTGCACTTCTGGTTCCCCAACGATGTGTAATGGAATTGCAGGGTCAGCATTCGGTGTATGTTGTTAATGATAGTAATATAGTAGAAGCACGGCAAATCGTTACCGGACAAAGAATTGATGATTTATGGCTGGTTTCAGAAGGCTTAAGTAGCGATGATAAAATTGTAATAGATGCTTTACAGAAAGTTCGAACCGGACTTGTAGTATCTCCTTCCTTAATTGAATTTGAAAGTCAAACCCTTCAACGATAAATCCTGAATTATGGCTGAGAGTAAAGGGAATTTTTTTGTACACAGGCCCATTGTTGCAATGGTAATTGCCATTGTCATTATAATCGTCGGTTTTGTTTCATTGCTGGGTCTGCCAATAGAGCAATATCCGAATCTTACACCTCCCATTGTTCAGGTAAGAGCTACCTATACCGGAGCGAATGCACTGAATGTTGAGGAATCAGTTGCAACACCCCTGGAGCAGCAGATCAATGGTGTGGATAACATGATCTACATGAAATCGACCAATGCCAACGATGGAACCATGACTGTTGATGTATCCTTTGATGTTGGAACCGATCCTGATATGAATACTGTACTTACTCAAAACAGGGTTTCTGCTGCTACTGCTAAATTACCGGAAAACGTTAAGAAATTTGGAGTGACAACTGAAAAATCCCTGCCAAACATCCTTATGCTCATCACGCTTACCTCTGATGGAAGGTATGACCAGGATTTTCTTGGCAATTATGCCTTAATTAACATCAAAGATCAGTTGGCACGAATAAAAGGTGTTGGAAGAGTGAATGTGTTAGGAGCTGCAGATTATTCGATGCGGATCTGGATTAAGCCGGATCGTCTCTCACATATGGGAATTACGGTTCCGGAGATTCTCAAGGCGATCAATGAACAAAACATCATTGTACCCGGAGGTAAATTTGGAGCTGAACCTTCACCTCCCGGAACAGAATTCACTTATACTGTGCGATTGCCTGAACGATTCAGTTCTCCCGAAGCATTTGGTGAAATTGTTATCAGAACTCAATCTGATGGCTCACAGGTAAAGCTTAAAGATATAGCAACTATTAATTTAGGCGTAGAAACATACAGTGCTTTCACCCGTTTGAACCAGGAAACTTGTGCTATAGTAGCTTTATATCAGGCACCCGGATCAAATGCAGTAGAGCTCGCACAACAGGTAATAAAAGAAATGGATCATTTGTCACAGAATTTTCCTGAAAGCATAATGTACGACGTTTCTTTAGATTCAACTGCCCCTATAACAGCAGGGATTCGTGATATTGTAGTAACATTGATTATTGCGCTGATACTGGTAATATTTGTTGTGTTCGTTTTCATACAGGATTGGAGGGCCACTCTTATACCAACTATTGCAATACCGGTATCATTAATTGGTGCCTTTATTTTCTTTCCCTTGCTGGGCTTTTCAATTAATGTGCTCTCGCTTCTCGGACTTGTTCTTGCCATTGGTATTGTTGTTGATGATGCCATTGTGGTTGTTGAGGCAGTACAGGTAAATATTGCAAATGGTATGAGCTCAAAAGAAGCCACTGTTGATGCTATGAAAAAGGTTACTGCTCCTGTGATAGCCACTACATTGGTATTGGTTGCTGTATTTATACCTGTTGCCGGAATGGCTGGTATAACGGGAAGACTGTATCAGCAATTTGCAATTACCATAGTAGTATCTGTACTGGTTTCTTCTTTAAATGCTCTTACCCTAAGCCCTGCTTTGGCATCTATCTTATTGAAAGAACCTAAGCCATATAAGGGATTGCTGGGAAGAATTTTCGGAGGGTTTAACAAATGGCTGGGAAAATCTACCGATTCCTATATGAACTTCACCAATATAGTCACCCGCAAGATCAAACGTTCAGTGATTTTTATACTGATCATAAGCCTTGGAGCAGTAATTTTTGGAAAATTAGTACCTGGTGGATTTATTCCGGAAGAGGATATGGGGTACATTTTTGTGAATATGCAATTGCCTGATGCTGCATCATTGCAACGATCGGATGCCATAGCGAAAGATATAGAGGAAATAATTATGCAGTTTCCGGAAGTTGAATTTGTCACGAATGCAACAGGCTTCAGTTTATTGTCGGGAGCCATGGCATCCAACACAGGATTCATGTTTGTCACCCTCAAGCCATGGAAAGAAAGAGATATTACTGCCAAAGAATTTATTCAGAAGTTAAACAAGCAACTCTATCTAAAAATCAAAGGTGCCCAGGCATTCGCTTTTGGTCCGCCGGCAATTCCCGGACTTGGAAATGGTTCGGGATTCAGCATTATGATTCAGGATATGGCCGGGAATACACCGGATTACCTGGCAAATAATACATTAGAGTTTATTCAGGCAGCTAATGATCGTCCTGAAATAGACAATGCGTTCACAACTTTCCAGGCAAATGTTCCGCAACGATATATGGATATAGATAAAGAAAAAGCATTAAAGCTGGGGGTATCCCTTAACGATTTGTATACAACCGTTGGTGCATTTATGGGCGGTGCCTATGTCAATGATTTTACACGATTTGGACGTCTTTACAAAACTTATATTCAGGCAGAACCACAATACAGGACAGATGAAAAACAAATAAGCAATTTTTTTATTCAGAACAAAGATGGAAATATGGTTCCCCTGGCTACTCTTGCAACCATTCGCCCCATCTCAGGACCTGATTATACAAACCGGTTTAACTTATACCGGTCGGTTGAAGTTACAGGGGTACCTGCTCAGGGTTATACTTCGGCCCAGGCTATGAATGCTCTCGAAGAAGTTGCAGCCGATGTATTGCCTCACGACATGGGGTATGCATGGAATGCAATGTCTTTTCAGGAAAAGAAAGCTTCAGGATCCCTGGGAATTATCCTTACATTTTCTCTTTTGTTTGTATTTCTTATTCTTGCTGCCCAGTACGAAAGCTGGTCCCTGCCACTGGCCATATTGCTGGGTACACCCTTTGCCATTTTCGGAGCATTGTTTGCCCTTTGGGCTTCGCGATTATTCAGCCCTACTTTTGAAAACAACATTTTTGCACAAGTCTCATTTGTGATGCTGATAGGTATGGCTGCAAAGAATGCTATTCTGATTGTGGAATTTGCTAACGAAGAGTTTAAAAAGGGATTGAGTCTGTTTGATGCTGCAATTAAGGCAGCAAAATCAAGATTTCGTCCTATATTAATGACTGCCTTCTCTTTTATTTTGGGAGTATTTCCACTGGTTATAGCCAGCGGTTCGGGGGCAGAAGCCAGAAAAGTAATGGGAATGGCCTTGATGGGAGGTATGACACTTGCAACAATGCTTGGTATTTTTCTTTATCCAATGCTTTTCATTCTGATAGGAAAAATTGCCAAATATGAACAAAAGCGTTCTATCGAAACTAATAACCTAAAATCAGCCTGAAATGAAGCAGAGATACTATTCAATCTTATACAATTTACTTATATCCGGACTTTTTCTGGTACTAATTACCAGTTGTATGGTAGGACCAAAATTCAGGAAACCTGAAATGGAAATACCTGCAAGCTTTCTATACGATTCAACAGCTGACACATTGCTTAATCTGAGATGGTGGGAGATATTTAATGATGAACAGTTAGTTGATCTGATAGATACAGCCTTAAAAAACAATAAGGACATCCAAATAGCAGCCAGCAGAATTGAAGAGGCGAAATACGTGCTGGGATATAATAAAGCCGATTTCTGGCCTTCTTTCGGTTACGACGGAAGTGTCACTTATGGTAATATCTCAGCTTCAGGAGCAAGACTGGATGATCCTGCCGAATTCTATTCTCTGACAGGCAATGTTTTCTGGGAGCTTGACTTCTGGGGAAAATATCGCAGGGCCAGTCAGGCAGCCCGTGCAGAGCTGTTTGCTACGGAATATGGCATGAGATCGGTTCAGGTAAGCCTTATATCTAATGTAGCATCAGTTTATTTTCGCTTGCTTGATTTCAAGAACCGTCTGCATATATCGGAACAGACCCTGCTAACCCGGCAGGAATCACTTGAGATCATACAGGCAAGATTTGATGAAGGCATTATTCCCGAGATTGATCTAAACCAGGCACAAATTCAGGAAGCTATAGCTGCCTCGGCGGTTCCCTATTACGAAAGACTTGTGGCCAATGTCGAGCATGCCTTAAGTGTATTATTGGGTGAATTTCCACATCCTGTTGATGCTAACACATTAGAGGATCAAGTACTACCGGATAGCATTCCTGCCGGGATCCCTTCCGATCTTTTAATCCGGCGACCGGATATTAATCAGGCTGAACAGGCATATGCTGCACAGGTTGCGCGAATAGGTGTGGCACAGGCCATGAGATTTCCTTCTTTCAGCATTACCGGAGCCCTTGGTGCTGCAAGCAGCGATCTTACAGGTTTAACATCCGGCGATGCCCTCATATGGTCCACAGCAGGAGGGTTAACCGGGCCCATTTTCAATTTCGGAAAGAACAAACGCCGGGTACAGATTGAACGTGAAAGGGCAGAACAGACTTTGCTTGCTTATGAAAAAACTGTTCTTCAGGCATTTCGCGAAGTTGAAGATGCTCTTCTCAGAGTGCAAACGGTGGAGAGAGAAGTTGAGGCCATCAAAAGACAGCTCGCAGCCTCTGAAAATGCAGCATCACTTTCAAGAGCAAGGTACGATGGAGGCGTTACCAGTTACCTTGAAGTATTGGAAACAGAGCGTTCGTTTTACCAGGCAGATCTGGCGCTCTCAGATGCTTACCAGCGACAGCTGGCTTCATACGTACAGTTATACAAAGCCTTAGGGGGAGGGTGGATCACTGATGAAGAGATGAGTTCTGCTGAAAGTGAATAATGCTTATGTATTATGAATTTTAAAAGGCTGTCTTATCCAAATATTTTGTTGATTTTACTTCCTATTCATTATTTTCATATCATAATCACCATTACACTTATGACTTACACCTTACCTCCATTTTATTCATTAACTGATTTACAGGCAACACATAAGTTGTTTTAATACTCAATAATTCCTGTAAATTTGATCAATAGCTTCTTTTAACAGTGGTATTTCAATAGTAACCGTGTTCCATACTTTTTCAGGATTAATTCCAAAATATTCGTGAGCTATATAATTTCTAAATGAACGAGGTGAATGCCAGGGATATTTATATTTGTCTAAAATATCCTTGTCAATATTTATTATAGCTTCTCCAATTATTAAAAATTGATGTAAAACTGCATCATGTAAAATCTCGGTTTTACAGAAACTTTTAATATCCTGATCTTTACAATAATTTTCTATTTTATTTATTGCTTCAATTATGTGCTCTAATCTTTGCTTATTTGTAATTTTAAATCTTCCCATAAATAAGTTGCAAGTCATTTTTAACACTATCCCATGCAAAAGGTTTTATGTATCCTTTTTCAACAATATCAACTTTTCTTTTTATTAGATTTTCGAGATTATACTGAATATCAGCCAGATCAAACAGAGAATAAGACTTCTTCTCATCCATCTTTATCATAATATCAATATCACTATTGTAAATCTCTTCTTTCCGCGCAAAGGACCCGAAAATCCATGCACTTACTACGCGTTTATCCTTTTGAAAATATGTTTTTATTATTTTTAGAATATCGGGTCGTTTATATTGTGGTACTCTCAAATATTCAATCTTTTCCTCAGCAACTTTTAATGCTTCATTTGCATACTCTTCGTTGCCTATTTCATAAATAATACGGTCGCTTAAAAAAGTAATCAGCATTTCTTTCTCGTTGTATTTAAAGAAGTCAGCCAGTTTTATTACTTGCTCTTTTGTCAGCTTTCTTTGTCCTCGTTCAATTTTACTTAATACAGCCTGGTCAATATCCAAAAAGGCAGCAACCTTCCGTAAAGGGTATCCATCTTTTTCTCTTAATGATCTTATCAGTTCTCCAATGCTCTTCATTTTGAAAATATTGTTTTGACAAAAATAGTCAAATTAATATTATCTAATCAAAACTTAAGGCAATTATTTACCAACTACTTACATAATCATTGCTAATCTTACTTGTTATAAGCAGATACAAATCTAAAGGAATGAAAGCCTGCCCGGATGACTACGTTCGGACGGGCCTGCCCGGATGACTACGTTCGGACTGGAATTTATACTTTCGGGTAGGTTCCCAGCTGCTTGAGGCGGGATAAGCGAGCAAAATATAGAATTTCCTTATTGGGGATCGAAGGTTACTTGCTTCGCTTCGTAAGCTTCTCCAATACGTCGCCGGTTACTCATTATACTCATGAGAATAGCTCCTCACATCTTACTGCGAGGAGCATCAATCATGCAAAATGCAAAAAAAAGTAACTGAAAATCTTCATATTTAAACAAATCATTATATTTGAACAAATCATTTGCCTTGAAACGATTCATAGCATTCCTATTCATAGTTGTTTTCTTCAGGATTGATTTGACTGCCCAATATGCTTCTGATTCAATCGCCCAGTCAGTTTCTGATTCAATCGCCCAATCAACCTCAGATTCTATACCACAAACGCCTTTCAGGAAAGGAAGAAACCTGGTGGGGATCTCCGGCTCAATAAGTTCATCTTCACTCGATAACAACCAGAGCATATTTATTACCGACAAATATATAAACAAGTATTCCTACGATATAAAACTTGGTAAATTCATTGCCGATAAAAACCTTCTGGGACTCGTTTTTAGTGCTATGCGTGGCCATTCCATTAATTTTGTTGAGGTTGAAAAAGAAATCCTGATGATCGGGCCATGGTATAGATTGTATCTGGGAAACATGACCAATATGGGATTGTATTTTCAAACCGCTCTGCTCTATACAAACTATGTTGAACATTCGGATGGATTCCAGGGTTTTCTTCAGATCGAAGAAGAATTACGCGGCAATGGTATAAGTGGCGTCCTGGGAATAGGTTATGCTTATGTTATAGCCGACAGAGTTGCATTTGAAGTTGGTTTCGACTACTTGTATTCCTATTTCGACGGTGAATTAATCGATTTGAGGAATGGCAACAAACAGGAAATGACTTTTAAACGTCAGAACTACCAATTTTCCTTTGGCTTTATTCTGTTATTTGGGAAGCTGAAACAAAATGAGTAAGACCATATTCATAATCATATTATCCTTTATCCTGACTGATGTCCTCCTGGCACAAGTTGATAAAAAACGATTGCTGCAGACAGATACCATTTCATTGGTGAAAAAGGTACAGGTAATAGGTCTGCCTGTTGTTTTCTATACTCCGGAAACCAGTGTTGGAATTGGAGGTGGCATGCAACTCTTTTTTCAACATCATAAAAACATATTCAATGCAGAGGGTATGCGGTTTAATAAAGAAACCCGAACACCGGTGGTTCTCATATTGTATTTCTCCAGGGATGTTTCGGGTGTGTTGCTTCCAAT
>DAOUOU010000035.1 GCA_030626465.1 Bacteroidales bacterium | reverse complement strand
TTTTCCATATTTGCCGGCTGGTTTACCTTTTTTCGATAAATATCGATGATTTTGTTGTTGAGAATTGAAAAAAGCCAGGTTTTGGGCGAGCTTTCACCTTTAAAACCATCAATTTTTTCCGCCGCAGCCAGAAATGTATCCTGAACAAGGTCTTTGGCTAGTTCGGCATCCGATACTTTATGGTACGCCCAGGAATACAAATCGCCGGAATAGGTTTCAACCCATTGGGTAAGTGAGTTTATTTCTACTTTCATAATACTTATAAAAATAAATATTAGTACTAATTTATAAATTTTCAGATGTGTAGTTGCAAATAAAGAATGTGTTTAACAGTGTTAGATAAATTTGTCCTGCCTTAAAGCAGGAGTAGGGAAGGGCTGACGAGGTTATTCTGTAGTGTGCCGATAATCAATCTTTAAAAGAGCGTTGGCAAAGCAAACAAGGATGCCGCATGGTATTATACTGAAGCCCCGAAACTGGCAAAAAACATCGAAGGGTATATCACTTTCTGGCGGGGTGTTGAAGTAAGTGAAAACTGAAATTTGCTGAATTAGTATTATCCTGCCTTCTATTATGTAAGGGATCGGATAAGAGGAGGGTAACTCCCTTGTAGAAAAAGAAACCCGGATATTTTACTACATCCGGGTATCTTAGTCGTTGTTGAACCTCTTGCCCCGACTGAATTGAAATCATGCGAAATGAATCACGAATACTATTGCTTTGAAACAAATGAATTCAGCAGGGTGGAGATTTTCAAAGCTGTAATAATATTTCTTCTTACATACAGAAACCCTATTTTTTTCTGATCCGACTGATTATAAAATATACCAGGAAGCCAAGCGAAATGGCTATAAGTTCAATGCCAACAGGCATAAAGGAATGTCCATTATGCATCCAATCCATACTGCCGTTTTTATCTATCAATTCAATAACTATAAGTCCCAAACCTGCAAATAAGGTCACCAGTCCCCATTTAAGTGTCGGATAACTGTTCTCTTCTTTGTCCTTTGGTGTATCAAGGATTCCGGCCTTATCCACATGTCCTGCCTTGATAATCTTTCTTTTCAGGAGATAATCGGTAAAAACTTTGATAATCTGATAAATACCAATGAATACAATGGCTGTTATTAATGCATCTTCCATAATTAATTTTTTTAAATTGTTTTATGGTCAATGAGTCGTTAGAAATCCTAAAATGTTGCATATATTGATAAATTATCTTTTCCTTGTGCAACATTTTCTCAGATTATAAGACTAATGTGTTGTAAATGGACGATAAAATACTGGTCAAAAAAGTAAATGAGGGTGATCGGTCGGCCATCAGACTTTTGGTGGAGAATAATAAGAGCCTGATCTGGCATATCATCATATCAATGGTGGGCCATAATAGTGATTGTGAAGATCTTTTCCAGGAAGTGTTTTTACAGGTATTTAAAGGGCTCAGACGCTTCAGGGCCCATGCACGCTTATCGACCTGGATAGGCTCGATTACCCACCATGTATGTGTGGATTATCTCCGAAAAAGGAAAAAAGAAACGGATCTCCATAGCCACGATGCCGATCAAAAGATCGTGCTCAACTTTTCGCAGAATATGAGCTGGGAACAACATGACAAAGAAGATCTCAACCGGCTGGTACTGGCAGCAATCGCTAAGTTACCTGCGAGTTATCGTACGGTTATCACACTGTATCATCTGGATGAACGTTCTTACCAAGAAATTGGTGAAATAACCGGCATGCCCGATGGTACAGTAAAAAGCTATATCAGTCGCGGACGAAATCTGCTGCGTAAGGCGTTGCTTACCCTTGTCCCTGATATGGAAGAGATACTGGATGATTTATAAACGATAATGATTAAATTTGTAACAATGTCACAGGAACAAATAATACATAAGGAGCTCGGTAAATTAATACACGATGCACTCATAACCAGCGACGAGCTGAATATTCCTTCTGGTTTAACGGATAAAACCATCCGAAAACTTGAGAAAAAGTTTCTGCTACGGGAACTGGTACTTGAGTTATCCTTCAAAGTCGGATTAATATTGGGTAGTTTAGCCGTGCTTACAGGCGTTTTTGTATGGATCTATGGCAGCGCTGTGCTTACCCGGATGTATACCTTTTTCGTTAACAACTGGCAGATCATCACATCACTTCTTCTTCTGATATTTATAACAATTCTCATTGATCAGATAGGCCTGAGGTTTTATAATACATTTAAAAAAGAAGTAAGCTGGAAAGTCTGAATAGGGGAGTTATCAGTGATTTCTATTGTTCTCACATTCTTTTAAATCAATTGGTACATAACTCCTTATGTCGCCCTAAAATGGGTTTACAAAAAAAGGAGTGGATAGCCATTGATCATGAAACCTTAAAACAACAATATAATAACCCGGTTCCAGTTTTATTGGCCAGCTGTTGCTAGCGAAATCCTTTTTTTCTCTGATTAGCTCACGTCCGGCAGCATCGATTATTGTTAAATCAACCGGCCCATAGCTTTGAAAAAGATTTTCCGGGTAAAAATGAATTTCATCATTATAGTAATACAATTCAAACTGTGGGTTCACTTCCATTTGATCAACGGAAGATGGTGGCACATACCCAAGCTGGGTAAAAAGATCAGGTGAGCCGTTTAACCATTTGTTTTCTGTGATTTCACTCAACCACTTATCAAGGATATAAGCATTGACTTCAACCCGCGAATCGCCCCATCCCTGTCCACTCCACATTGGCTGTGAGTCCCAGTCGACATTGATATAGGCAAGCCCCTTAATTACATCGGAGTTGCTCCCGATATGATTGAAGAGCGGTTGAAACCAGTTATTCCATACTGTTTCACCATCCTCTGTTTCCAGGTCATGGCCACGTGGTGTAGCTTCGCAGATTAATACCGGTTTATTCTTTTCCCGGGCGATTTCAATGATCCCTGTACCCGTTCCATCGAAATGCGAATAACCAAGCCAATCAACATACTCATTTCCCGGATACCACTGCAGCAGTTCATTTTTTGTTCCATAGCCATTCGATTGCCACACGGTAGCGTAATTCAGCACCAGATTTGAATGTAAGACATCAACAATGTGTTTGTAGGCCTGAACATATGTTGAAAATGGAACGTCGGAGTAGAACTGATTAAACTCATAACCAATTCGCAGATATACAGGCCGGTTGGCTAATTCTATCCACTCTCCGAGTTGTGTAATGTTTTCATCATAATTTCCTGCAATTATTTCATCAAGAATGTCTACCATCCATAATCCAATGGCTATTATCGAATTATCGTATATTGTATTATTCAGGATGCATGAACCGCATACGTCACCCGATCCCCAGTTATCCAGGGTATATAATCCTCCAAGGTTACTGATACTTGTATAACTGGTTACTCCACCGGGAATGACTTCAACATTTTCATAGTATCCGTTGTTGTTTGGGGAATCAAAACCTCCAATAGCTCCAAGGTCCTGTCCTATAATGAGTAACAGTTTGTTTTCAGGAGGCAGGTATTTCCCATCAAGCTGGCCAAAGATTGCCGAATACGAAACCAATAAAGCACAAGCAATAAGAGTGAAGTTTTTCATAGAATAAATATATAGAAATAATGGCTTGGGTATTTATTATTCCCTATTTCGTCTCCCATAAATGGTCAAATAATTCCGGAGAGGCTTTCAGATACTCTCTCTTTGAAGTTTTCTTAATCCAGTTTGCTTTTATCTGTGAATCCAGATGCAGTCTGGAATCGACATGCATAAAAAAAGGATTAGCTTCCCACATAGGCTGCGCGGGCCAGTCCACATTTATATAGGAGATGGCTTTAACAACATCCGGGTTGTCCTCGATAACTTTGAAAAAGGGTATGAACCATTCATTCCATGCCTTTTTTGCCTGTTCAGGGTTATCCAAAAAGCAATCCTGAGTTATTGTTGTATCCCCGTCAAAAATCTGGGGTGTGGCCTCTGCAATAAACAGGGGTTTGTTATGTTCACGAGCAAAATCAATCATAGTTTTTCCACCTACACCCCATCCAAAATGGGTGTAGGCACACCAATCGACATACTCATCTCCCGGATACCACTCTGCTAATTCATCTATAGAAGTACCCCATCCTTTCGAATGCCATACGTAGGCAATATTTTCAATTTGCATTGAATCATACATGTCCCTGATACGCCTGAAAGCATTTTTAAAGTGGTATTCTTTATAGAAGTTCCAGTCGGGCGCATCAAATTCATAACCTATCCTTAAAAATACGGGGCGTTTACCTAATCCATTTATCCAGTTTCCGAGCCCAATTATCAAACTATCGTGTACACCCGCTGCTGTGGCACTATCGTTATTTACAAATTGAAGGCCAATGGCCAGTGCTGAATATTTGAAATCTTCATCCTCGATTTGTAATTGCATATTGCAATCGCCCGATGCCCAATTATCTGTAGTCGTTATACCATCGAGACCTTTATAGGTATAGCCGAAAGCCGTGTCACCCGGTCGTAAATTTGTATACATCGTAAAGCCTCCCGGGGCCGGGAAATAATCCAGATATCCATCGGCATAATCATCCAGGCCTCCCAGGGCGGTTAAGTCCTGTCCAATGAATAAGATGCACTCACCATCATCTGGTTCAAATTTCTCTCTTCTTTCCTGGGTATTTGTTGTACAAGATCCAATAATCGCTACAGTGGTCAATACAACAAATGAAAATCTAATACTCATAATTTTCGGGATTAATGTTTTATCTCTTTATACCGGAACCAATCGAAATCGGCGTAAACGTTTTGCCCTGAGAGGTCCTGACAGCATAATCCTGCAAACGCACCTGTGAAAGCGGGGCGGTATCGGTTATTCTCATCTTTGACATAGTCATCTGAAAGGATACTTCCATCGAGCACTGGACCAATATTCTTCCACTGGTTCTCAATTTCAAGTGAGTAGGAAAACTGCAGGTCGGCTTTACTCAGCTCAGCTTTCAGGTATATACGGCTTGTTGTTTCAATTTCAACGGGTAATGAAAGTGGTTCTGTGGTAATGAATTTATCACAACTTATGATGTTTATGTGCTTTGAACTCCCGTGGTTGTTAGTAGAAACATAGAGGTAGTAATAATGTGAGGTATTGTAATACAATACCAATCCGGCCATCTGCTGAAAGGTTTTTGGATTAAATTCAAGGCAGGTTGAGGCTTCTATATGAAAATCCTGGATACGTCTTGCAATAAGGCTTTGGTAATGGAACGAGCTTAAGGATTCCCTTCCATATAGGCGGAGAAAGCCATGCCTGGCCGATAAGTTTAACCATTCTTCATCAATCGGTATCCTCAACGATTGAAAATTTATGTCCACTAGGGGTGAATCGAAGTCATCTTTTTCTGTAGCCGGTTCAATAGGGATTTCCCTGAATTCGTTAATTTCAACAGATTCCCCAGGCTCGTTGCCTCCATGCTTTAAATAGATCCAGCCATCATCCAGCCATTCAATCTCTTGTATGGCAGTTTCTCTTCCCAGGGTACATCGACCCCGTTCTGTCAGCGGACGCCCTGTTAAAAACACCATATACCAGTTGCCATTTTGAGTCTGTACAATATCAGCATGCCCTGTTTTTTGTAACGCCAGTTTCGGATTATTCCTGGCAGTCAATACCGGATTAGAAGGGTGCACCTCGTAGGGGCCTGTAACCTCTTTTGCCCGGGCCAGGGTAACCGCATGTCCGTATTCGGTTCCACCCTCTGCTGTGAGCAGGTAATAGTATTCGTTTAATTTATACAGATGAGGTCCCTCGGTGATCCCAAGTTCAGTTCCATCAAAAATGTGATATACAGGACCTGTAAGTTTTTTCTCCTTCTCAGAATATTCCTGAAGATCTATACCACCAAAGAATTTCCCTCTGCGATGATCGACCAGAAGTGTAACATACCATTTCCGGCCGTTATCATCATGAAAAAGCGAGGCATCGAAACCTGAAGAGGCCAGTTTAACAGGATCCGACCATTCGCCACGAATATCTTTTGTTGTGATAAGGTAATTCGGAGTATCTTTCCATACCCCGTCAAAAGAGCGAACATTACTGTAGACAAGATAGTAGGTGCCGTCACAATAACTCAGGCACGGTGCCCAAACTCCACAAGAATCGGGATTACCGAGCATGTCCAGCTGGGATATTCTGTTGAGTGGCCGGTTAATAAGCTTCCAGTTCTTAAGGTCATGTGAATGGTGGATCTGTACCCCTGGAAACCATTCGAAGGTGGAATTTGCAATATAGTAATCATCTTCTACCCGAATGATGGAAGGATCGGGATTGAATCCTCGTATGATCGGATTATTTATCTTCATAATATCAGGTCAATTCAGATTCAATTTGTTCAAGCGACTTGCCTTTTGTTTCGGGGACGAACCTCCATACAAACAGGAAACATAGTACCATAAATATTACATAGATAAGGAAGGTAGTCCCGGAACCCATTTTTTCCAGTTCAATCGGAAACATTGTGGCAACGGCAAAACTGGTAAGTGCGTTAAAAGTACCGGCCACTGATATAGCCAGGCCACGAAAACGGTTGGGAAATATCTCAGAAAGCATAATCCAGGTAACCGGTCCAAGTGATAAAGAGAAACCTGTGATAAAGCCCAAAATAGCCAGCAATACCCATATCGATCCTATATGAATACAGTTTTTTAAGAGCAATGATTTATAATAGGGAAATCGCTTTTCCAGTATGTAATCAGACACTGTATTTGTACTAACCTGCATCCCTGAATCCGATAAATAGTCTTTGAATGCATAATCCAAAGGATTGTTTTGATTGTCTTTTAAGTGATTTAGCAACTCGGCACGAAGACGCATGAAGATCTTGTTATAAAACGCCAGATCATTTGTAAAGATCTGGTTATCGACCGTGTGGAGTACTTTTTCGATAAAATCGGCTTCAAGCACAGAGAATGTTAACTCATCCGGCATCGAAGCAATTTCTTTTACAGTTCTGCCTTCGTAGTACAACTGAATTTTATTGTGCTTCATGGAAATACTGTCGGGCTGCACTTTTAATGACTCCATCTGCAACACATAGCTCTTCAGGGCATCATCAACAATGGATTGTTTGATTGTACTAATATTTTCTTTTTTAAGAGAAAAAGTGGCCTGGTAAAAAGCAAATGAAGCAATAAAGAGTGAGATGGCCATAAGGGCGGAACCTATTAACAGCATAGGTTTACGTCCTACACGATCAATCAAAAACATTGCGATTAGTGTAACAACTACATTGGTTACTCCAACAACTATGGCCTGGAGAAACGCAGTATTTTGTCCCACACCGGCCAAACCGAAGATCATGGGAGCATAGTAGAAAATTGCATTGATTCCGGATACCTGCTGAAAGAATGCGAGGCCCATTCCAACAAGCATCACCAGTCGAAGGCGTCTGCTTAATAATTCCGAGGGTTTGGCTGTTACAGCTCCTGTTTCGGAGGTAATGCTCTGTTTGATATTTTTTATTTCCTGATCGGAATATTCTTTATCCCCGATTTTTTGGAGGATCTTTCTTGCTGTTTCCACAGAATTTCTTAAAATCAACCACCTGGGACTTTCCGGTACCAGGAAGAGAAGAATAAGGTAAAGAACCGATGGAAATACACCAATACCCATCATCCATCTCCATGCGACAGAGGTATTATTGATTTGGTTGAGGATAATGTAATTTGAAAAATAGGCGACTGAAACGCCGAATACAATATTTAACTGGTTAAATGTAACTAGTTTACCTCGCATCTGTGGCGGTGAGATTTCTGCAATGAGTATAGGTGCAATTAGAATAGCAATTCCAACAGCTATTCCACCCATGATGCGCACAAGGATAAAGAGTATTATATTTCCTGCCAGTGCAGCTCCGAGGGCACTCAGAATAAAGAGAACCGATGAAATGAGTAAAGCAGGTTTTCTACCCAGGCGATCGCTCATTGGGCCGGCAATAGTATTCCCAAAGATACTACCCAGTATAATTGCACTAACCGAAAGACCAATCAGCCAGGGATTATCCGGAAGGCCAAAATCAATTGAGTAAAATGGCGTTGCTCCGGAAATTACTGCCCCTCCAAATCCAAGTAGAAAGCCTCCAAGTGAGATGATCAGCGAGACAAGGATTAAATATACTTTGTTAATTCTCATTCAATCTTATAGTAATATGTTAAGAGTATTTCGACAGGTCTCAGACATTGAAACCGAATAATAACATAGAAAAGGAAATCCCGAAAGCCTGTTAAGTATTACTATACTCTTCACTATACCATCTATCACTTAAACCAGTTAATGAAAAAGTAAAATCAATTCATATTTTCCATTTAGGCTTCCGGGATTCCAGAGTGTATCAACCCAACTATTGAATGTACACTTTAATGGTTCGCAAGCTACCATTAGCCGAACTGACAGCAACATAATACAAACCTGTTTTCAGATGGCTGACATCTACAATCGTCATAGACGATTCCGGATGCTGTACCCGGCTAACTTCAGTTCCAAGAACATTGTAGATCACTATTCTATTAGCATGGTGAGCATTTGTGATATACAAAATATCATTTGCAGGATTGGGCATGACCTGAACTTTCTCCAGCTCGGTTTGCTTATTTGCAGCTGGTTCATCAAGCAATATAATCTCTCCGAATACTGAAGGATTCTGATACGCCACATCTGTTTCATAATTCCAGGTAAGGATTTTTGTTCGGCTGGTTGCACCCATGGGTACATCGCCTATGGCGCAGTCAAAGCCAAATTTGGCAGTCTGGATGGCAATAAAATTACCTCCTGCTGCGAGTTCTGTCCAGTTAAGTTTCCATTCATAGCGTACCAGGTTCGGATTTCCTTCAACAGTTGATTGAGCACGTTCACTATTAGGAAAGGTACTTTCTGAAACACCGGCACTACCGGTCCAATCTTCGTTGTTCCAGTTATAGCGTATTTGCCAGTCGTCGCTATCGTAAGTTGTTCCCTTGGCATTGTTCATATCGAAGTACAATTCATTAATATCATTATCGTATACCGTAGGATTATCGCCATACAAGAATGGATCTTCAACAGAAACCAGTACATAGAAGTTTCCGTAATCCCAGCATCCTTGCCACCAGGCTATAGCATCAGATCCTCCCCAGATATAATTGGTTAGAAAATTAACATTAGTCTCTCCCCACGGATCTCCTGCTGTGATTTCACCGTCTATTGTCGGAGCTGTAGAAGTTATGCCCAGGCCTGTGAATGGATTTGTTTCTGTTACCAGCAGGACAGCCAATTCAAGTGTATCTATGCTTCCATACATATCAATTGATACAGTATCCTGTCCTTCTCCATCAACCAGAATCGCCACTGTTCTTGGATCTGCTGGAGTCTGACCATCGGTATAATAATAAGGTACTATTCCAACAATTCCTGTGTGGATATTATCGCCAGGTACTTTGTCTCCATTCGTTCCATCATCAACCAGGGCAATAGTTTCTTCGGTCTCAATAATCTTTGCTTCATAAGTATCGCCCATACCAGCTTTATCAACTACACTGGTTCTAACTGTATTCTCAACAGCTGTCCAGCCTACTTCACTTACAAGACTGTCGATATAGCATACATTCCCGCCTCCCAGAGTTGCATAGATGTCAGAAGCAATGGTCCATGTAAGGAATTCATCGTTGCGGGCACACTCCATCTTAAATGACAGTTTTTGCCAAGTATCAGGTTGATCGTATTTGGCTCGCGCTTTGCAGAAATTTTGCCAGGTAGGATAGTGTTGCTGTCCCATCTCAACTGTCTGGGTGTCAGCAGCATAAAACCAGATTGTAAATATGCTGTCCGTTCCGGCGTATTCAAATGTTCCTCCCGAAAAAAACTGTGTACCATCCCATTCGGCTGTTCCTTTTGTGATTTTACCAACATGGGTGGCAAGGTAAGTGCTTGCATCAGGGTTTTCTACTACTTCAAATTCAGTTAAGGAGAAGGACACAAAGATGGGCCAGTCGCCTGAACTAAAATCAAGATAGGTGGTCTTCTGAGCCTGGACAGTTATTAATCCGGCCAGAACAAGTGTTGTAAGTATTAGTCTTTTCATAATAGTATATTTTAGTTAGAACTCTAATAATTTGGATTCTGATTCAACTGAAAACCTGAGTTTACAATTTCTATTGCAGGAATAGGGAATACCTCATGTTTTCCTTTAATAAAAATAGATAGAACAGTTTGAAGATTATCTGATTCACGGTAAGCATTAATGGTTTCAGCTGCAATTCCCCATCGAACCAGGTCGTGGAATCGATGTCCCTCAAGGGCCAACTCAAGCCGGCGTTCGTTTTGAATTGCAGTAAAGAGCTCATTTCCTGTAAATGAAACCGGATCGAGTTTAGCACGCTCCCTGACTTGATTTACATACTCGAGCGCTTTGCTATCATCGGGACTATTCTTTCTGTTGTGGACTTCTGCTGCCATAAGCAACACATCGGCATAGCGAAGAATTCTTTCGTTTACAGGCCAGCCCCAGCGTGCATTATCGGCCGATTGTTCTGACAGTCGGGTTGTATGCTTTTTGTTGTATGCATTTGCAAATGTTTGAGGGAAGTCAGTAACAGTTCCGCCTGATTCCTGTATCTCACTTACAAACAGGCAAGTCGAAGATCTTCGGGCCGAGTCGCCTGCGGCAGTATAGGCATTGATAAGGCTCTGGCTGGGTATGCAAAAGCCCCACCCAGAAGCATATACTGTTGATGGTAAGTTAAGTCTGGGGCCAGACATTTGGCAATCGACACTTCCCGATGCCTGAAGACCATTCCACCATCCTTCCCGGTTACTGACTGAGGAAAATTCAATTTCAAATATAGATTCAATACCATGTTCATGAGAAAGGGTCCAGATGTCACCATAGCTGGGCTCAAGTTCATACTCCCCTAAGGCAATTAAATCTTCAAGTATTTCTGCTGCTTCATTGTAATATTCACTTCCGAAATTGTAATAAGGGGAAGCCATAAATAAATACACTTTGCCAAGAAGTGCCTGTGCTGCTCCAATGGATGCACGGTTTCTGCTGGCATATTCCCACTCCGATTTTCGGGGCAATACTTCTATCGCCATGAGCAGATCTTCTTCCATCTGATTAAACAATTCTTCCAAGGATGAATTCGTTTGTTCGTATTCCGTGGGTGCTAAGGTCGAAGTAATCAGTGGAACCGGTCCAAACATTCGAACGAGTTCAAAATAATAGTATGCTCTCAAAAAGCGGGCTTCACCCTGCATGATGGTAAGGATCTCCGATTCATATTCAGGATTATTAATGACAAGGTTGCATCGGTTAATTCCATTGAAATCTGAAAACCATCGGTAGTATATCGGCCTGTTTTCACTTGTAAGTGTGAAATGGCCTACTTCTTCCAGGGTAATCCAGTCGCCCAGAAACTGTCCGCCAACATTTGCTTCGTCACTGGGCATGTTAAGCAAAAAGTTAGCCGAGCAATAATCCTGTCCAAATTGCGATTCGTTTAACATTTGGATACGTAAGTGAGCATAGGCGGCTGCCAGGCCCTGTAATACCTGTTCATCGTTCTGATAAAAATTACCTTCCAGATAAACACCCTGGGGCTCAGTTTCAAGCCATTCCTTACTACAACTTATTGTAATTGCTGTAAGAATGATTATTAAGATTGTATTAATTTGTATCGATTTCATAGGTTTATTTTTTCTTAACTAAAAGCTTACATTAATTCCAGCCATCCAAAGCCTTGCCGAAGGATAAAATCCCCTGTCAACACCAATACTGTTCGATAAAGTTTGGGTGTTGTCGGTATTACCAACTTCAGGATCCATTCCGGAATATTTTGTGAAGGTGAGAACATTCTGAGCTGAAAGGAATATTCGCAAATGTTCTATAGGGATCTTGTTAAAGAGCCTTGCAGGAAGAGAATAGCCCAAACTAAGCGTTCTGAGCTTTAGCCATGAAGCATCCTCAACATAAAAATCAAGTATACCCAGGTTATCGCCCTTGTTATAAGTCGCCCTGAACATATCATTTGTTGGATTATCCGGGATCCAGCGTTCGGCATAAAACTCACGGGGCAGGTTAGCATTGCTCAGATCTCTGCGATGATAGCCGTTGTATAGTTCGTTCCCCAGAGAAGCACTCCAGAACATAGTGAAATCAAATCCTTTGTAACCAAGGTTAGTTGTAAAACCGAAGGTCCAGTCGGGCCAGGGAGATCCCAGGTAGGTGCGATCATCCTGATCAATATCTCCATCTGCATCGGTGTCAACCAGTCGTAAATCACCAGGCATTGCATCGAGTTGCAAAAGCTCACCCTCCTCATTTGTATAATTATCGATTTCTTCCCAATTCTGAAAAATTCCATTGGTCTTATAACCATAAATATACCAGGCAGGATAGCCAGGTGTGAATTTTGTAATGGTCTGACCTGTTATGGATGCACCTAATAATTCTCCGCCTTCTTTACCGATAAAATCAACTTCGTTTTTCAGGTAGGCAGCATTTGCAGCAATAGTAAGCTGAAGCTCGTTGAATAACTTTTTATAAGAAACCTCCAGTTCTATGCCACTGTTATCGATACTACCGAGATTGCGGAATGGTGGATTTCCACCTACATATGCCGGAGTACCCGATGTAACCAACTGATCTATGGTTTTCTTTATGTAATAGTCGAAGCTAAAGCTTAGCTGGTTCTGTAGCATACCCAGGTCAAACCCGATATCGGTCTGCTCACTGGTTTCCCATATCATATCAATATTGCTTAGTGCAGTAGGTTGTGCACCTGTTATCATGTTTCCATTTGCATCAAGCATATATATGGGTGTGTATTGACCATCAGCAGCACCGATAGCAATAGAGATTGTGGATAAGTAACCATGATTACGAAGGTTGGATAAACTTCCATTTTGGCCCCAGCTTCCCCTTAGCTTAAAATAGTTTACTATGGAAAACGGCCAGAAATCTTCTCTGGAAACAATCCATCCCCCGGAAATCGAAGGGAATGTACCAAAACGATTGGCCTCGGTAAATCTAGAGGAACCATCACGCCTGATGATGAATTCGAGTAAGTATTTTTCAGCATAATTGTAAGATGCCCGTCCGAAATAGGAGATCAACCGGTCAGGGGGATTGGTCATGCCACTCGCTGCCCGTACTACTGTATCGCTTAGGGTAGAACTTACATGTGCAAAATCATCGGATTCTGATTGCATGAACTGACCATAAGCACCTACAAAGGAGTTTCTCGCTTCACGCACTGTTGTACCTACAAGGAGTGTGAAATTGTGCTTTTTGATCTGATTTGAATACGTAACATAGTTCTCCCATTGCCAGATAAAATTTTTCTCTATGTTCTCAATCACACTGCTAACCCGATCGTACACATCAACATTCCAGAGGGTTGCCGGATACCAGGCGTGGTATTTCCCATAGATCAGGTCAAAATCGAGCTGTGAGTGGATCTGTAAACCTTTGAGTGGATTGATATTAAAATAACCACCTGCCAGGAGTCGATCCTGTGCGTAAGTGGTATGCGTATTATGCAATTGGGCAGTTGGATTTCGGATTTCATTCTTTACAAAGCTGGATACTCCAAAATAGCCCTTTTCATCCTGAAGTACTGTTGAGTTCACAACACGCATGGAATCGCCGTCAAAAAGCTGATAGATCATTGTATTCAATATTTCCTCCGGAATGTCATCGATGCCGGAATAGTATTCAGGAGTAGTGGGGTCGAGGAAAATACTATTACTTACCAAACCACCATACTCCTGGTTTTCGTTTATCAGATTTCGTTTAAGATGTGTAAAAGCAATGTTTGTTCCGGCATCA
The DNA here is from genome assembly GCA_030626465.1 of Bacteroidales bacterium. Classification (GTDB taxonomy): domain Bacteria; phylum Bacteroidota; class Bacteroidia; order Bacteroidales; family UBA10428; genus UBA10428. The sequence goes on along the minus strand of DAOUOU010000035.1, from coordinate 4,559 downwards.
AGCCAGGGTTTTAGCTTATGCTGTGAATTAAGCCGGGCGGTATACCTTTTAAAATTAGATTTATCGCCACCGATAATCCCATCCTGTGAGAAATAGGAAAATGATGCCTGGTAAGTTGTATTTTCATTTCCTCCATTAAAAGAAAGGTGATGTTTGGACTGGGGTGCTCTTTGAAACAAATTATTTATCCAGGCTGTTCCCTGGGGATTAGTAAGCGAATCGGGATGCGGAATTTTATAGAAGGCAAGTTGATTGTTTACATGAAATTCTATGAGATCATCAGTGACAATATCTCCATAACGTCGTCGTAAGTTTTGTTCTGTTTCATATGCAATTGCCTCGCGTTTATAACTTGAATATTCATAAGCATTCATCATCTCCAATGGATTTGCCACTTCCTGAATACCATAATAAAATTCATAGTTTACAGAACTTTTCCCCGATTCTCCCTTGCGGGTGGTAATCATCACTACACCATTTGCACCTTCAGCTCCGTAAATAGCAGAGGAAGCTGCATCTTTAAGGACTTCTATCGATTCAATATCGTTTGGATCAATGAAGTCGATATTGGCTACGCGCATTCCATCAACAATGTATAAGGGCTCAGAATTAAAGTTACTGCCTGTCCCACGAACTCTAACCGTTAATGAAGAACCTGGCGCTCCTGAATTCTGCATAATGGTAACACCAGCAGTTTTGCCCTGCAAGGCCTGTTCAACACGTGTTGGTGCCGTAGAGACAATTTCTTCATTATCTACCTTAGCAATGGCACCGGTAACAAGACTTTTTTTCTTTATACCGTATCCGACCACAACAAGTTCATCGAACGACATAATCTCTGGAATCAGTAACATTTCAACACTTGTTGTACCTTGTAAAGGATAGGTTTCGGTCAAAAAGCCGATGTAGGAAAAAATCAATACAGCTTCGGGATTATCAACCGTCAGGCTGAATTTCCCCTCGATATCAGTAATTGTGCCACTAGAAGTTCCCTGAATCGAAATGTTTACACCGGGGAGTGGCTCACTTGTTTCTGAGTCAATAACAGATCCTGTTATTATGCGTTCCTGGGCATTGAGGAATACAGAAACAATAAAAAAATAAAAAAGGAGTAGGAATTTTTTCATTCGAAGTTATTGTTAGGGTTATGTCATTATTTTTTCACATATTATTGCGAAATTTCATATTGCAAAATTACAACTAAAAAATACTTCAAATCAATTAATTGCATTCGCTTAAAATTCGTCATATATACGTTTTGATTTCGTCATAATACATAAAAAGAGGTGGTTATGATTATGATAAATAGAAATTACTCGTCAAAATTTCGTTTTTTAAATACGTCATATAGAAAATCGGAAATTATAATTTTGACGAGATAAATTTCTGTTGAAACTAGAATTTTTTTTTCAGGATCAGGAATGGAACAATAAAGCAGCTACAAGAAATGTATGTGGAGGGGGGAGATCGGGCAAACCTTAAATACTAAGTAGAATATCCGTTAAATTATCACTTCGCCCCAGACCTAGTTTTTTCCGTAATCGATATCTACCTGTTTCAATACCACGCATGGAAAGGTTTAAGAGTGGGGCTATTTCTTTCGTTACGAGATTCATTCTGAGGTAGGCAGCGAGTTTTAAATCTTTCGGTGATAGTTCGGGGTATTGTTTTCGCAAGCGATGTATGAAATCTTCGTGAACCTGGTCGAAGTGTACTTCAAACCTATTCCAGTCTTCCTTCTGATCGAGCTCCTTTTCAATAGATGATATCACATTTTCAACTTCCTTTTTTGATTCCATGTGGAGCATTTTATGGCAAACTTTGGTAAGCTTATGCTTAATGCGATTGAATAAATCGTTTTTATAGTTGGCCTGCATGATAATTGCCGCCAATTCCGTCGATTTGTTTTCCAGTTCAGCCTGGTTACGTTCATTCTCAATTTTCAGTTTTTCATTCCGAAGTTTTACAATTTCCTGCTCTGTAATGATAGTATCCTGCTCGTACTGCTTATGCTTTCGGTCCATCTCTTCCTTTTGCTTTTGGTGCAAAATTTCTTTTTCCTTTTCAATTTTTTTCACAACCAGATAAATAATAAGTATCAGAAATAAGACAGACAAAATTGTATACGAGAAAATTGCCCATGATCCTCTGTACCATGGAGGAGTAATGTCAAATATAAAGATTGATTCTTCGGTATATCGTTTAAATTCATTGCGCCCCCGTACATGAAGAATGTAACTTCCTTCATGTAAATTAGAATAGGATTTTGTTGATTCGGTTGTCCAGCTGCTCCATCCGGCATGCCATCCTTCAAGCCAGTACTGATACTGAACTGCCTGCAAATTCCTGAAATAATCGGTACCGACTCGTACGATGATGGAATTGTTCTTGAAAGGGATCTCGTGTGGTTCTTTATCAGAAAAGTCTGGCGTTGCAATACATTTGTTGTCGCCATAGTATTCTATTCCACCGGAACTCTCCACCGTGCGGATAAAAACAGAGAATTGTTTGCTTACATTGGCTGAAAGGGTGGGGTTGAAATGAATATATCCGTTGCGGGAGCTTATGATTATATCGGTATAGCTCAGTGGTAGAAGATGCTGATAATTTTTGATAAAGAGCCTTTCCGCATCAAAATAAGGCAGGTCGTGATTAAGGTATGTACCATCAAAATTCGAACGAAGTACCGATATTCCCCGTTCATGAAAGTACCAGTAATTCCTGCTCTTATCAGGATAAACTTTTGAAACATTCCTGTTTTTAAAAAGATTGGTCATTTCTTCATGCCTCTGAAAAAGATTTTGTTGTGTATTGTATGCATACACCGAATGATTGTTTGAAATATAAATTTCATCTTCAAATCTGAAAAGTACATTCATATAGTTAGAAGGTAGTCCCCGCGTAGTGTCAAAAAACTCGACAGCTTCAATCGAACGTAAATCCGGGCTCATTCTCAGCTGAAATACACCTTTATGCCTGTGGCATAGCCAAATCAATCCATCCTGATCAATTTCAAATTCGGGGCAAGATTCTTCAAACCCATCGTATTGTTTAATAAATTTCCAGCGTCCATTCTGAAGGCCAAATAATACCAGGCCATGAAATGTACTTGCAATCATCCTGGTACTGTCACCAGGCCATAGATGATATTGCCAACCTCCATCTATGTCTGCTATCTTTGATACAGAATTGCCTTCGATTAAGAAGGTACCCTCATTATGCCCGACAACCAGGTTGTTCCGTAGTTTCTGAATTTTCCATACCTGACCGGTCAGGATTTTTTGGAAGGCAAGATTATTTGGTTCCAGTGTATTTGATTTAAAACGGTTCCAATCAGTCAAATACAAGCCCTGGTTGGTGCCCAGGTATAAAATTCCATTTTCTTCCAGGGAGTAGTAACATGCTCCCAGTATGGCTTTTGGATTAATAGAGGAAAGAGGGGAGGTAATATAAACATAATCGATTCCGTTATCCAGGCCAAGCCATAAGTTACCTTCCTTGTCAGAAAAGATAGAAAGGATTGAGTTGTTTTGAATTCCTTTATCAATATTTAATTGTTGTACTACTGTACCATTCTTGTCAGTAATTATAAGCCCCGAAGTGATTGTTCCAAACGAGAGATAGTTCTTATTCAGTTTAATTGCAGAGTAGAGTTGTGCCTGTTCGACCAAATCTCCAATATCCGAATTCCAACTGGCAGGATAGTTTTGCATGCTGTAAATTCCTGCTCCTTCTGTTCCAACATAAAGAATATTATCAATCTCAAAGCATGTTTTAACTAATTTGTCCTGAAAGAAAGATCCATTCTCCAGCAAATGAAATTCGTTTGTTTCATTAATTGTCCCAAAACCCTTATCCTCAATATTCAGATACAACTTCTGATTTACTGAAAACAAATACTGCAAGCCGGTATGACGCATGATTAGTTCAATAGAGTCCTGATCAATACGAAAAATGTGTGTAAACGACTGGAAATAAAGACTACCCTGTGAAAAAACGATTCGCCAGATTTCTCCAAAATCATCCATCGAGTCGGGGAGTGAACGTGAAAGTGAAATATACTTTAACTTACCATGACTACAATCCGGTTGAAAGTAACCGAATTCATTATAAGCCCCTACAAAAATTCTGCTAAGAGAATCGATGAAGACACTCCTTACAATTGATTTATTCGGCATTTGATGGACCTCCCATACACTTCCATCAAAGGAGAGAAGACCATCGTTGTTGCCAAAATACATAATTCCCTGTCTATCTTGTGCAATGCTCCAGTTTTGGGTCCCGGCACCATAATCCATTGATGAATAATTATTGATAAGTGGTATGCCGATGCTCTTTATTTGTCCGGGAAGTATCTCAGAATACAGAATAATCAATAGAAGGGATATACCTGTTCTGAGTGCATGCATGCTTACATTGAGTTAGTATTTATCAAAAATAAGAAAAATGCTCTGTTTTTCGTAGCGGATACAGGCGTTACACATCCTTTTATGCATAATTAGTCGTAATTTTTCTATCAATGAAAGCCTGAAATAAAGCTTCTTCTCAATCAGCTCTGA
>DAOUOU010000183.1 GCA_030626465.1 Bacteroidales bacterium | reverse complement strand
TAAGATTTATAAACAATCAGATTCTGACTTCTAAATTTTAAACACATGGAAAATAAAAAAGTAATGAACAGAGGAATGGTTGTCATAGGAGCCATCCTTATACAACTTGCGCTAGGTGCAATTTATGCGTGGTCGGTTTTTACACCCTCTCTGGTTGCAGAAGGCTGGTCGAAAGAAAATACCCAATGGGTTTTCGCCATTGGCTTGGCCTCTTTTGCCATCTTCATGGTTTTTGCGGGCAAAAAACTTAATGCCTGGGGCCCACAGAAGCTTGCATGGATCGGAGGAATTGTTCTCGGATTGGGCTATTTACTTGCCGGGCTATTAGGTGGAACAAGTTTTTGGGCATTGCTTATCCTGATCGGATTGGTTGGAGGTGCCGGAATCGGATTCGCTTATGTTGTACCAATAGCTGTTGGAATGCGCTGGTTTCCTGATAAAAAAGGAATGATAACAGGACTTGCGGTTGCCGGTTTTGGATTTGGTGCAATGCTCTGGGTGAAGCTTGCAGGCCAATGGGGCAATCTTATTGCAAGCATGGGATTATCTACTACATTTATTGTCTACGGTATTGCCTTTGCTGCTATGGTCGTTATTGGCGCATTGTGGATGAAATTTCCGCCTGCCGGTTGGAAACCAGCGGGATTTGAAGCCAAACAGGCTGCAACAATAAAAAGCATAGACGATCGCGAATTTACCAGCAACGAAATGTTGAGCAAAGTTCAGTTTTACCTGATATTCCTCACCTTTGTCTTCAGTGCAGGTGCAGGTTTAATGTCCATTGGTCTGATGAAGTTATACCCTATGGAAGCTTTACAAAATGCCGGGATGTCAGCTGCACAGGCCAGTGCAGTGGCAGGAACAGCTATGGCCGTATTTTTTAGTCTGGCTAACGGATTAGGTAGAATTGTATGGGGATTATTGAGTGATAAGTTGGGACGCAAGAATTCCATCATCATAATGACAGCCACCCAGGGAATCATTGTTATACTGTTCACCTATATGGCAGGAAGTGAAGTTTTACTGTACCTTGGTGCTGCTCTTATCGGTTTTAACTTTGGCGGTAACTTTGCACTATTCCCGACCATTACCGCTGATACTTTCGGAGCTAAAAACGTAGGTCAGAATTATCCTTTTGTATTCCTTGCATACGGTGTCGGTGGTATCTTAGGACCAATCCTTGGAGGCAAGATGGGTGACCTGGGTAATTTTCCCCTGGCATTTACTATCTCGGGAATAGCTGTTCTGATAGGAACAATATTAACTTTGATAGTAAGACCTGCAACCAGATAGATCCTAACGGCTTTATCATGCAATCGATACCTGTAGTATTGACTTTGCTTCAATTGATTAATTCATAGCCTGTTACCCAAAAAGGTTTTTTAATAAATAAAGGCTTGTTCATTTGTTTGTCCTGGGTAATGAAATTGATTTTCAATACATTAATTTTGGTTATTGTTTTACAGACAAATACGAATTAAACTATAAGTCATGCCTATAAAAAAACTTAATAGCCTGTTCAGGCCAAAGCGAATTGCCTTGATCGGGGTATCCAATGATCCGAAAAGTGTTGGCGGAATTACTCTTAAAAACCTTGTGGGAGGTGGCTTTAGCGGAGTTGTTTATCCTGTTAACCCTAAACGGGAAGCAGTTCTGGGGATTCCTTGTTTTCCTGATGTAAAGAGTCTACCTAAAACGCCTGATCTTGCAGTGATTATGACTGCGGCCAAATTTGTTCCTCAGCTGGTAAAAGAATGCGGAGAAGCCGGAATACACGGATTAATTATTATGTCTGCAGGATTTAAGGAGTCTGGTGAGGAAGGCAGAAAACTGGAGGAACAGGTTAAAGAAGTAAAAGCAAAATTTACGGACATGCGAATTATTGGACCCAACTGTCTGGGTATTTTAGTTCCTGGTCTGAATATGAATGTAAGTTTTGCAGCCGGTATGCCAAAAATGGGTCATGTTGCGTTTATCTCCCAATCGGGTGCTCTGTGCACGTCTTTACTCGACTGGGCTTACGAAAATAATATTGGATTCTCATATTTCGTTTCAATCGGCAACTCTATGGACGTTAGTTTTGGAGACCTGATTGATTATTTCGGGCAGGATCCTAACACCAAATCAATCGTGTTGTATGTGGAATCACTCTCCCACGCCCGTGCTTTTATGTCTGCAGCACGGGCATTTGCCAGAAAAAAGCCAATTATTGTTTATAAATCGGGGCGATTTCCTGAATCGGCTGCTGCTGCTGCATCGCATACAGGTGCTATGGCTTCGGAAGATTCAATATATGATGCTGTTTTCAGGAGAGCTGGTATAGCCAGGGTTTTTAATTTTGGGGATATATTTGATTTTACTGACCTTATCGGTCGTAAAAGAGCCCCAAAAGGTTCAAATCTGGCTATTATTACTAATGCAGGAGGGCCAGGAGTTATGGCCACAGACTCATTAATTGCCTGGGGAGGTAAACTTGTAGAACTGACAGATCTAACCATCCAGAAATTGAATGATTATCTCCCTCCGTTCTGGTCGCATGGTAATCCGGTTGATGTTCTTGGGGATGCTACTCCCGAACGATTTGCGAAAGCAACCGAAATAGTGCTTGAAGATGAACATGTGGATGCTGTTCTGGTACTCCTGACCCCACAGGCAATGACCGCTCCAACAGAAACTGCAGAAGCCATTTCCGAACTTGCCGGTAAGACCTCCAAAACTATTATGGCAGCCTGGCTTGGCGGGGCGAGTATGAGAGAGGGTATGACTGTGTTTAACAATGCAGGTATTGCTGCTTACGGTACACCCGAACAGGCTATTCTGGCATTTATGACCCTTTCGCACTATTCGAAGAACCTGGAACTCTTGTATGAAACGCCAAAAGAAATACCGGTTTCTTTCAGTTACGACAGGAATGAACTTCGTAAAAAATACCTGACAACTGTTTTTCCCAAAGCAAAAATACTTAACGAAGATGACTCAAAACATCTTATTAATGATTATGGTATTTCGACCACTAATCCGGAGCCGGCTTTTGATGAAGATCAAGCAGTTAAAATAGCCGAAGAGAAAGGCTATCCGGTAGTATTAAAAATATATTCAGACAATATTACACACAAATCAGACGCTGGCGGAGTTGCATTGAACATCAGGGATGAAGAAATGGTGAGAGCGTCTTTCAGGAATATGATCAAATCAGTTTCTGAAAAAGTGCCTGATGCGAAAATTAAAGGTGTAACGGTTCAAAAGATGATCTCATCAAAAGATGCAGTCGAGTTAATCCTGGGGATTAAAAAAGATCCGGTTTTTGGCACAGTAATGTTAGTTGGAATGGGCGGAACCAGCGCGGAATTATTTAAAGACAAACGGCTGGAGTTTCCTCCTCTGAACGAGCAGCTTGCAAGGCAAATGTTGCAGTCACTTCAGATTTATCCTCTGTTAACCGGATACCGTGGCAGTAAACCCAAGAATATTGATAAACTTATTGAGGTTATCATCCGTTTATCATACCTTGCCGCAGATTACCCCGAAATTGAAGAACTGGATATTAATCCGATTTTGGTAACTCCCGAAGATGTCATTGCCCTTGATGCAAGAATAGTAGTTGACGAGAAAATGCTGTTTATGCAAGTAAAAGATTATTCTCATCTTATATTGCGGCCCTATCCTGAACGCTTAATCACAAGTGCAATTCTCAACGACGGTACAAAGGTTTTATTGAGACCAATTAAACCTGAAGATGAACCAATGTGGCTGGAGCTGCTGGCAAGTTGTTCGAAAGAGTCAATATATTTGCGATTCAGGTATGACTTTTATTTCGATTCACATGATGTAGCTTCGCAGTTTTGTTTCATCGATTATGACAGAGAAATTGCCATTGTGGCTGAAATTAAAGAAAAGGGGAAGAAAAAACTAATTGGTGTAGGTAGATTGATCGCAGATCCCGATGTGGAAATCATGGAATATGCAATTTTAATCACAGACAAATGGCAGAAAAAAGAACTGGGACACATACTGACCGAATATTGTATGAACATTGCCAAGAATAATGGTATTAAACGTCTGGTCGCTGAAACCACAAAAAACAATAAGCCAATGATTTCAGTCTTCAAGAAATTAAATTTTAAAATTCTTTTTAATGAAGACACCACCGTTTCGGTCCATAAGTTTCTTTCTGAAGAAACAGAATAGTTAGAATATAGAACTACATGTATTGGCACCTGATTAACTAATGAATATTCTTCCCGGCGGTTCATACGACTACTACCGGGATGTTTTTTTAAAAACCGGATGAGTTTGAATGAATTCGAAAAAGCCGCAGAAATAATACGAAATGCAAAGTATGCGGTTGCTTTTACAGGAGCTGGCATTTCTGTTGATAGTGGAATTCCCTCATTCAGAGGAGAAGATGGTGTATGGAATACGCACCACCCTATTTATCTTGAGATAGAATTTTTTCAGAAGAAGCCATTGCAATCGTGGATAAAATTAAAGGAAATATTTTACGATAATCTGAGCGATGCACTACCAAATATTGCACATGAAATTCTGGCAAAAATGGAACAAAGGGGTTTTGTTGAGTCAATTATCACACAGAATATTGACAATTTACACCAGAAAGCCGGAAGTAAATATGTTTATGAGCTGCACGGCAATTACAAACAATTGATATGCACCGAATGTAGTTCAGAATATGATATTAGTTTTGCTGATCTTAATTTTCTGCCTCCTACCTGCTATGTGTGTAAGGGAATTTTAAAACCTAACATCGTATTCTTCAACGAGCCCATTCCACAATTTGCTAAAACAAGGTCGTTTGCAGAAGTTAATAAAGCAGATGTTATGCTAATTGTGGGTACAAATGCAGAGGTATTACCTGCAGCTGATTTACCTGTGGTTGCGAAAGAGAATGGTGCTAAAATCATTGAAATAAACATTAAAAAATCTCATCTTACAAATACTGTCTCTGATATCTTTCTCAAAGGAAAAGCAACAGAAGTTTTAACGACAATTGGCGAATTACTCTACTTATGATATAGGTAGCTACTGTCCCTTCATCATAACCACATATCACCTGTCATATCGCTTTGATTTATTTGAAAATTGATTGTAAATTTCCCGAATCAAACCCGTTAAGAATATCCTGATGATGACACTTTGAGTGAGATTCAATCCAATTATGTATGTTTTCTCAGACAATTGACAGATTCTATTATCCTGATGAAAATCATAACGAAAAAAAACTGTTGATAATGCATAAATTATTAACTTACGAAATGAAGATACTCGTTATCAACTGCGGAAGTTCT
>DAOUOU010000064.1 GCA_030626465.1 Bacteroidales bacterium | reverse complement strand
CCCTGGAAAATGAGATACGCAATAACCTGTTAAGATCAGGCGGACATGCTTTTATACCTGAACAACCTGATTCATTTCTGTCGGTTGAAGCCATACGGGAGATTATCCTGCGGGGAGGGGGTATTCCCACCTATCCTCTCCTGGCCGATGATAAGAATGGGACCTTTACAGAATTTGAGCAGGATAAATACCAATTGGCTGATGAATTGAAGAGACATGGAATATTTTCCATCGAGTTTATCAGTACACGTAATAGTCCGGAGGTTTTGGATGAATATGCCACCTGGTTTTCAGACAACGGATTTATTGTTACATTCGGGAGCGAGCACAACACCCCCGACCTGACACCGATACTTTTATATACCCGCGATGGCTCTCCATTAAGCAATAAGATGCGGAGAATAAATTACCAGGGGGTATGCATGATAGCTGCCCATCAGTATCTGGTGGCAGCGGAAGGTGACGGATATCTCGATGCTGAAGGTCATCCAAAGTATGAAAATCTGGAGGAATACCAGGCATTGGGTAATGCACTGATACAACATTTTCTAATGAAATAAAATAGTACCTATGAATGATGAACTAATCAATATACTTCCTGCTATCAGGATGCTGGCATCACGGAACAGACGGGTATTGGTCGCTGCTATTCCCGAAAAGGCGGACACAGCTGATAAGCTTCTTAATGCTGGCATTAGCCATAATATGGATAATATCCTTGAATTACAATCTTCGGATACCGGGACACATGCATTAGAGAAGAGTTTTAATAACTGGTTCGGTACTCACGATAATCCTCCCGAATTTGTTGCCATAAAAGGTATTGGGGGCATGGCCATTTCTGTTCCTGCTGATGGGGATAAGCTGCTTTCAGGGAAGATCTGTATTGTGACAGGGGCAGGCCAGGGATTTGGAGCAGGAATTGCAGAAATGCTTTATCAGAAAGGGGTGAATATTGTTATTGCTGATATAAATGAAACTGTTGGAAAGCAGATGGAAGAATCGCTCAACAGCCAGGGATTGGTAAGCAAATCGCTTTATATCAAGACAGATGTATCAAAGTCCGATTCGGTCCATGAAATGATAAAGCAGACCGTGCTGCAATTTGGAGGGTTGGATATCATGATAAGCAATGCAGGAATTCTCAGGGCCGGAGGATTAGAGGAAATGACTTCAGAGACTTTCCGGTTAATGACCGAAGTAAATTATTCTGCATTTTTCTACTGTGCAAAATATGCTTCACAGGTTATGAAAATACAAACCGGGATTTCTCCTGACACTTATTGTGATATTCTTCAAATCAATTCTAAATCGGGATTGCAAGGTAGCAAAAAGAACTTCACTTATGCCGGAGGTAAGTTTGGCGGCATTGGATTAACACAATCATTCGCATTTGAATTAATGCCTTACCATATTAAAGTAAATGCTATATGCCCAGGCAACTTTTTCGAAGGCCCTCTCTGGGCCGATCCGAAAAACGGACTTTTTGCGCAATATCTAAAAGCCGGCAAAGTACCGGGAGCTAAAACTGTAAAAGATGTGAAGGAATATTATGAAAAGCAGGTACCAGCAGGCAGGGGCTGTCAGGTTACCGATGTTGTGAAAGCAATACTTTATGCAATCGATCAGGAGTATGAAACAGGCCAGGCTATTCCCGTTACCGGAGGGCAGGTCATGCTTCATTAGAAAAAGCTGAATGAGTATTAAAGCTATCATATTCGATCTCGATGGAACCTTGATTGATTCCATTCCTGATATAGCAGATGCAGCAAACCAGTTATTGGTTAATCATAATTTTCCGGTACACGATCCGTCATGTTATGCCGAATGGATTGGAAATGGGGCCCTGAAACTGATCAGGCGTGCTGTTCCCGGAAATGCCAATGAAGCATTCCTTCGTGAACTACTTGACGAATACCTGGGAATCCACATCCGGAATTGTACGAATAAAACCCGTCTTTATGAAGGAATTGATCAATTACTTAGCGATTTAAATGAACAAAATATATCAATTTCCATTCTTACCAATAAACCTCATTCATTAACTCTTAAAGTGTTTGATCATTATTTATCTCAATGGAAATTTGATTTTGTTTTGGGACAAATGCCAGGATATCCCAAAAAACCTGATCCTGCACGGGCTATTGAAATTGCTGAAAAACTAAATTGCAAACCCCGCGAAATGCTTTTTATTGGTGATTCTGATACCGATATAAAGACAGGTATTACAGCAGGAATGATCCCTGTGGGTGTTACCTGGGGATACGATACAGAATTCTCTATTGTGGATGCAGGTGCGAAATACCTGATGAATAACACAAAAGATCTGATGATTTTTTTAAAATCGAAAAATGTATGCAATCGAAAGCAGTAAGATTATATGGGAAAGAAGACCTTCGACTGGAAGAATTTGACCTCCCGCAAATAAAAGAAGATGAGATACTGGCCAAAGTCGTATGCGATTCGCTATGTATGTCGTCCAACAAGGCTGCTCACCAGGGAACTGCTCATAAACGAATTCCCGATAATGTTGCTGAAAGTCCTGTTATTATTGGCCATGAATTTGCCGGCGAAATTGTGGAAGTTGGGAGGAAATGGAAGGACCAGTTTAATTCAGGCGACAAATTTTCTATTCAGCCTGCATTGAATTACAAAAATGGACCTGTTGGAATATTAAGTGCCCCGGGTTATTCCTATAATTATATTGGTGGCAATGCTACGTACATCATTATTCCCAAGGAAGTAATGGAAAACAATTGCCTGTTGAAATATTCAGGCGAAGGTTTCTATCCTGCTGCACTGGCCGAGCCATTAAGTTGTGTTATAGGGGCAATGCATGCCAACTATCACACCAGACCGGGTTCGTATAAACATGAGATGGAAATTGTGCATCACGGTAAGATGGCTATATTGGCAGGTGTAGGGCCCATGGGTCTTGCAGCTATCAACTATGCCATACACCGCGAGGATATAAAACCATCGCTATTGGTAGTAACAGATATTGATCAGTCGCGTCTCGACCGGGCTTCCAGTCTATACACGGTTGAAGAAGCCGCCAAAAACGCGATCGAATTACAATACATCAATACATCTTCCATGAGCGATCCTGTGAAAGAACTGCGCAAGCTTACAGATGATGGAGGATTTAACGATGTTTTTGTATTTGCCCCTGTACCAGCCCTTATCGAACAGGCCGATGGCATACTCGCAGCAGATGGCTGCCTGAACTTTTTTGCCGGGCCCTCGGATCCTGATTTTAGAGCAAAATTCAATTTTTATAATGTGCATTATCAATCTACACATATCGTGGGAACCTCGGGTGGTAATAACGAAGACATGCTGGAATCGTTGCGGTATTTTGAAAAAGGATTGGATCCGGCCGGCCTGGTTACACACATTGGGGGGATCAATGCTGTTATTGATGCTACCTTGAATCTTCCCAATATTCCGGGAGGAAAAAAGCTTTTGTATATGCATATCGATTTGCCGCTAACGCCACTTACTGATTTTGAAGAAAAGGGGGGGGATAATCCGTTATTTGCCGGGCTCGACAGGATATGCAAACGCAACAAAGGTTTATGGTCAGTCGAGGCTGAAGAATATTTATTAAAGAAACTAGCGCATTAATTGCTTATGTTATGTTAAAAGATCTGGTAAATATATCACGCCATTATGGAGGAAATCCTGAATATGTCATTGCAGGAGGTGGAAATACATCCTTCAAGAACGAAACTCACATTTGGGTCAAGGCAAGCGGAATATTCCTCGAAACCATCGATGAGGATGGATTTGTATGTCTGTCGAGAGATAAACTAAAACTTATTGAAGAGAAAGAATACAGTACTGATCCGGTGCTGCGAGAGCAGGAGGTGAAGAACGATCTTTCGGCGGCTGTTACTGCATCTGAATTGCGGCCATCGGTAGAAACATCACTTCATAACATTATTGATTACGCATACGTAGTGCATACCCATCCTGCAAAATTAAATGCTTTGTTATGCAGCCCTTCTGCGAAAGAGAAAACGAAAGAGCTATACCGGAAGAAAGCTTTGTTCATAGAATATACTGATCCGGGGTATATTTTATTTAAAAAGGTACTTCATGAAATCAATCAATTCAAAGCAGAACAAGGAAATAGTCCGGAATTAATTTTCCTTGAGAATCATGGTGTATTTGTAGCGGCAGATTCCGTTGACGAAGTTAAAAGCCTGTACGAAAGTATAATCTCAAAAGTTGAACCACCTATTGATATCAATTTTGATTTTGCTTCCATCAGGGATGAAAAATTGCAGCAAATATCCAACTTCACTGAATTGGAAGGAAAATCCGTTCTTGCCTTCACAGGCGAACTCATAAGATATTTTATCCGGGATAAGAAATCTTTCTCAAATGTAAATACACCCTTTACACCCGATCATATTGTTTACTGCAAATCGAAGTATTTGTACATGGAAACCCTAGATGATTTAAATGTCCTTTCAGAATTGATCAGCGATTTTCGCAATCAGAATGGATACGATCCTAAGATAATTGCTGTTGGTGACTATGGTTTAATTACAATTGATGATAGTGAAAAAACAGCCAACACAGTGTTCAAAGTCTATTACGACATGATGAAGATCAGCCGGCTTTCAGAATTTTATGGTGGTCCCAAATTTATGACACAAAAGCAGATAGAATTAATTGATAACTGGGAAGTCGAGAATTACCGTAGACATGTTGCAGCAAAGGAGAGATCTGCAGGATCAGGCCATTCTTGATTTTGGAAGTGAATCCTACTCCAAACACTCTTCGACAACGCTCAGGGTGACATTTAGTATTGCAGAGTCATGCTGAACGCCTGCCTATACTGTAAAGGGTGAGCGGAACTCACAGGGACCTGAGATTTAGATTATATTAAGAGCCCAGCTATAATATCCGGAGCCGCCGGCACCGACATAAGGTTGTTCAATTTCGTGTCCGTCAACAGTAGGAAATGTCAGGGTGTGTTGTATCGTAGTTTCTATTAAGGGATAATTGAAAGGCTGACTATCAGGATCGCAGGTATCTGTTGCAGTACCACTAGCCATCGGAGAACCTACGTACCAGGTTTCATTCAGATGAACAATAACCTGGGCGACGGAGTATGAACCGGTCAAAATAACATTTAAAGGTGCAGTACCTGAATAAGTAGTTAGCATGCATGGATTTGTGATGGTTCCGTTTACAGTTATAGTTAATGTACCAGTACCACTTAAATTGCCGCTGTCGTCACATGTAAAGTGCACTGACCCTGAAACGGTTATATCCTGATGAAATCCACCGTAATCGTTAGCGAGATCGTGTGAATACACAATACTTCCATTAGAACAGTCACCGGCTATAGGTGTTTGACAGACAACGCTAACATCGGTTACATCTGCTCCGTCAACCATCCCACCTCCATTTTCGATATAGCATGTCTGACCTGCAGGAAAACTTTCAATGGTAACATTGTATTCAGAACTATCGTCAAGCGCAGTAGGAAATGTAAATGTTCCGTTTTCTGAAATGGGAAGATCATCGCTGTTATTGTTCTGAAGGACCAGCCCTGATTCAATTAATCCTTCAACGGTACCTCCTATCGAATACTTTTGTGGGTCATCGTTGGTATCGTCTTTTGTGCAGCTGATAATGATAATAAAAGCTGCCATTACGATGAACGACATAAACGAATATATTTTTTTTCTTTTCATCATTACATCTTTTGTTTTTTATGGCAATATGTTTTGCTGAATATGATGAATTGCCATTTTTGGTTAGACATTGAAATACTTTAAGAAAAGTGAGCGATTTCTAATGATTATCATTAAAAAAATAAGTGTAATCACGCTCAAAATAATAAAAAATATCCTCTTTTCAAAATGTAGTTCCAATTAGTGGTCTCAATATAAGAAAGCCCAGACAAAAGTAATAATCCCCGATCTCAATTTCCGGGCACTGTAAAAACCAGTAACTATAACATAGACAAACTAAACATCGGAGAGGTTTAAGGCTGATAGCAAAAGCATTAAAAAATTATTAATAATGCTCCAGAGGAGCGTGAGACAATTTTATTATCAGCGGTTAATAAAATTTTGAAGATCAGTCAGTGTGATCTTCCCCTCATAAATGGCTTTCCCTATGATGGCCCCTGCTACATTCATCTTGTCCAGTGTATACAACTCATCCATCTGTGCAATGCCCCCACTTGCAATTAACTCCATTTGTTCAAATCGCTGAATCAACTCTTTGTACAATTCTATGGAGGTGCCTTCGAGCATTCCGTCTTTGCTAATGTCAGTGCAAAGTACATACTTTACTCCTCTTCCCAGGTACTCTTCCAGAAATTCAAACAGGTCGATACCTGTTGTCTCCAACCACCCGGCCACAGCAATTTTTTTGTCCTTTGCATCTGCCCCGAGAATGATTTTACCGGGTCCGAATTTTTCCAGCCACGAAAAGAACAGCGTTTTATCTTTTACGGCAATGCTGCCAATAGTAGCCATTGCTGCACCACTGTTAAAAACAATTTCTATATCTTCTTCCGATTTGATGCCTCCCCCGAAATCGATCACAAGTCCGGTTTTTGAAGCTATCTTTTCCAGCACTGTCCAGTTCACGACATGATTTTCCTTTGCACCATCGAGATCCACAAGATGCAGTCGGCGGAGACCATGATCTTCAAAAGCCTTTGCTACTTCCAGAGGATTCTCGTTGTATATTGTTTTCTGATTGTAATCCCCTTTCGATAAGCGAACACATTTGCCGTCAATCAGATCTATAGCAGGAATGATAGTTAACATTTCTCAACAAAATTTTTAAGAATTCGTGCCCCAACAGGACCACTTTTTTCAGGGTGAAACTGCGTAGCATAAAAATTATCTTTGTGCATGGCAGCGCTGAATGGCAAAATATAATTACTTGTTGCAATGGTATCTGCGCCCAGAGTGGCATAATAACTATGTACAAAGTACATATATTGGCCTTCAATACTTTCGTCAAACAAAGGTGATTTCACATGGGTAATATCATTCCAGCCCATGTGCGGCACTTTTGTAATATTTTCCTGTCCCTTTATCGGTTGAAAAAGGACTACCTCTTCATCAAAAATCCCAATACAATCAACATCATTCTCAGTACTATGCTTACACATCAGCTGCATACCAAGACAAATACCAAGAACAGGTTGTCTGAGCGATCTTATCAATGTATTCAACCCATGTTTTTTAAGGAATGCCATGGTTGTGCTGGCCTCACCTACCCCGGGAAAAATCACTTTATCGGCTGCAAAGATCTTCTCTTTATCGCTTGTTACCTCAGCCTCAATACCCAGTCGCTGCAAAGCATAATCGACTGACATGATATTTCCTGCATTGTATTTTATAATAGCAATCTTCATTTGTTTAACAGATAAGAGTTTTTAAGTATGAGCTTTGAGTCTTATGTAAATATTCATTTCTTACACCCCCGACTTCGGACTTCTGTCTTTTATCTTCTATCTTCTATCTTTTGTCTTTGGCCTTCCTCTCTCATTACTCACTTCTCACTTCTCACTTCTCACTTCTAATTATTAATTCTTAATTTTTAATTCTTAATTATCCTACACCTGGCGCGCATCTGCGATGCGTGACGTATTTATTTATAAATTATAGCAAGGATTCAGAGTAAATTCCGCACGCATTTCAAATGCGCACGAGTGACTTTAATTTGGACTTCGGTCTTCGGACTTCGGTCTTCGGACTTTTAACTACTCATTACTCACTACTCACTACTAATTATTAATTTTTAATTATTAATTTTTAATTATTTATAACACTCCTTTTGTTGAAGGCAATTCATAATTGAATACATCTCTACTTATAGCCATTTTTATTGCACGTGCCAGCGCCTTAAAAATTGCTTCTATTTTGTGGTGCTCATTATCTCCTTCCGCCTTAATATTCAGATTGCATTTTGCGGCATCGCTGAATGACTTGAAAAAGTGAAAAAACAATTCGGTAGGCATATCGCCTATCATTTCACGCTTGAATTCCGCTTCCCATACCAGCCAGGGTCGACCTCCGAAATCGAGTGTTACCTGTGCCATACAATCGTCCATTGGAAGAGCAAAACCATATCGTTCAATGCCTCTTTTACTTCCTAAAGCCCGGTAGAAAGCTTCACCAAGAGCCAAAGCAGTATCCTCAATGGTATGGTGTTCATCGATGCGCAGATCTCCATTCACTTCTATATTCAGTCCAATACCTGCATGTTTTGCGATCTGATCAAGCATATGATCAAAAAAACCAAGTCCTGTTGAAATAGAACTTCTTGCTCCGCTGTCGAGATTCAAATCAACTTTGATTTGCGTTTCACTGGTATTGCGTTCCACACTGCTTTTTCTGCCACCTGCCAGAAAATACTCATACACTTTCATCCAGTTTCCTGTACGAAGCACACAATAATCATCCAGTCCGGAATCTTCCAGTTCACCTTCGGTGATCTTATCGGAAAGTAAAATACCTTCTGCACCAAGATTTTTTGCCAATTCTATATCCATCAGGCGATCGCCTATCACAAAAGAATTTTCCAGATCATAATCGCCGTTTGTAAAATCCTTGAGCATTCCAGTGCGGGGCTTTCGTGTATCAGCATTGTCAACAGGCAAGGAACGGTCAATGAATACATCTGTAAACACTATGCCTTCATTCTTAAAAGCCTTCATCATTTTGTTGTGCGCCGGCCAGAAAGTCTCTTCAGGAAAAGAATCGGTACCCAAGCCATCCTGATTGGTAACTATAACCAATTCAAAATCGAGGTTTTGAGCAATAAGTGTCAAGGCCCGAAACACGCCTGGAATAAACTCCAGCTTCTCAAACGAATCAACCTGTTCATCCTCAATAGGCTCTTTAATTAGCGTACCATCGCGGTCTATAAACAATACCTTTTTCATCCTCAGGAGTTTTATGATTTTAGCTCAGCTTTCATAGCGTAAATTCAGTCAATCAATTCCGTGATTAAAGCAATCGTTTTTGGATCCATTTAAGATTTATAATCCTGTAATGCTTTCAACAAAGCTTTGTTTTCTTCCTCAGTTCCAACAGTAATCCGAAGACATCCATCGCAAAGTGCTGCCTTTGAGCGATCACGTACTATAATTTTTCTGTTTATAAGATAATTGAAAATCTCTTTTGCCTGATCAAACCTTACCATTAAAAAATTTGAATCGCTTGGCAGGACTTCCCTTACAATCTCCAGTTTCATCAACTTCAACCTGAGAATATTCCGTTGTTCAAGTATCATTTTTACCCAGGCATTTTTTTCACTTTCTTCATCGAGCTTTTGAAGAGCAAATTTTTGTGTCAGTTTATTTATATTATAAGGGTATTTGATACGGCTCATTACGCTTATTATATCTCTTGAAGCAAAGGCCATTCCCAGACGAATCCCTGCCATACCCCATGCTTTACTAAACGTTTGCAGAATAACCAGATTAGGATAGTTGTCAAGAGAATCCATGAAGGAGCGCTGCTGTGAAAAATCTATATAAGCCTCATCCAATACAACAATACCTTCAAAATTATCAAGAAGGTATACGATATCCTCGTGGTAGAAACTGTTGGAGGTAGGATTGTTTGGTGAATTGATAAATAGCAGAGTACTGTTGAGATCTGCCACTTTTAGCAGTGCTTCTTTATCCAGTTGATACTCACCTGTCAGTAAAACTTCACGAAATTCTGTGTCATGTATATCCGCAAGAACTTTGTACATCCCGTAAGTTGGTTTAATGCTTACGACATTGTCGATGCCCGGCTCACAAAAAGCCCTGATTAAAAGGTCCATGGCTTCATCACTACCATTACCGAGAAAGATTCTCTCATAACTGATATTCTTTATCTGCGATATCTTTACTTTCAGTTTTGATTGTGATGGATCCGGATAGCGATTAACCCCGGTGTAAAAAGGGTTTTCGTTTGCATCCAGAAAAACAGCCTGTTCACCTGAATATTCATCACGTGCCGTGGAATAGGGTACAAGGTTACGAATGTTATTCCTGATTATTTTTTCAACTATTGACATATTATTCATGTATTAAATTACAGTTAGTGACGTAATCGTAGCGATATTGCCCTTTGATGAGCAGTGAGTTCTTCGGCCAGGGCCATCTTCTCAATTGCAGGACCCAAAAGCTCTAATCCCTCCTTGTTGATGTGTTGGAAGGTGATTTTTTTAAAGTATGCATCCAGATTCACACCACTATAAGCAACTGCATAGCCATTAGTAGGTAAAGTATGGTTAGTTCCGGATGCGTAATCTCCTGCGCTCTCAGGGGTATAGGCGCCTATAAAAACAGAACCGGCATTAATGACCTTTTCAACAAGAGAATCGGCATTTGAAGTAGAAATGATCAGATGCTCCGGTGCATAAGTATTTGCCAGTTCCATCATTTCTTCATAATCCTTCACGAGGAAAATCTTACCGTACGCAAGTGATTTTTCTGCAAGATTTTTCCTGGGTAATTCATTCAATTGACTTTCCAGTTCTTTGATAGTCTGGTCCGCAATCTCTTTAGAAACAGTTATCATTACTACCTGACTATCAGTTCCGTGTTCTGCCTGAGATAACAGATCGGAGGCAATGAAAACCGGATTGGAGGATTCATCGGCAAGAACAGCTACCTCAGATGGTCCTGCAGGCATATCAATGGCCATTCCTTCACGTGCCACCATCTGCTTAGCAGCAGTAACATATTGGTTGCCCGGGCCAAATATTTTGTAAACTGCAGGAATGGTGTCAGTACCATAGGCCATGGCACCAATGGCCTGCATACCACCAATTTTATACATTTTATCGATACCTGCAATACTTGCAGCGTAGATAATGGCAGGATTTAAGAATCCATCCTTTCCCGGTGGCGAACACAGGACTATCTCTTTACAACCCGCAATTTTAGCAGGAATTCCCAACATAAGTACAGTGCTAAACAAGGGAGCTGTTCCACCCGGAATATACAACCCAATCTTTTCAATAGGCACTGCCTTTTGCCAGCATCTGACACCAGGAAGAGTTTCAACTTCAACTATTGAGGACTTCTGCGCATTATGAAATTTTGCAATGTTATCCGATGCCAGCTCCATAGCTTTTTTTAGCTCGGTATCAACCAGCTTTAATGCAGCAACTTTCTCTTCTTTAGAGACAATATAGCTATCGAGTCTTATATGGTCAAATTTCTCTGTATATTTAAGTATGGCCTCATCGCCATTCTTCTTGACATTTTCAAGTACTTTTCTTACACTCTCATCCAGCGAATGAGTCTCAAAAACCGGTCGGATAAGTAATTTTTGCCATTCTTTTTTATCAGGATAATTAATGACTCTCATAATGCGAATGTTTCTCCCGTTAAATTACAAATATAATTTTCAATTAAAATATCATTTTTTCAATAGGAATCACCAAAATACCTTCTGCACCATTATCCTTTAATTTTTCCATTAGATTTTACAAAAAAAAGGTTTGCAGCTTTGCAAACCTTTTTATTAAAATATTGGTCTCAACACATACTACACCTGTTATCGCTGTGCGATTTGATGATGATGCAGATGTGTGTTATGTCTTTTCATCCCGGATTTTATACTTGACGGGGCAAAAATATAAAATATTTTAATTGCAGCAATTCTTTTGTGGCAAAACCTGTCATAAACAAACAATGATGTATGCATAACAATTTCAACCTAACTCATAAACCAGTCTGTCATTCTTTGATGTTTTAATTTCTTCCATAAAACCATCTATCACCTTTATCATCCTTTCCAATTCCTTGTTATCTTCTATTTCCAGATTATCGTTTCCACGCTTATCAAGCAAATCAATTACATAACCTACAGTAAGGTTTTCAATATCTTGTGCAGGCTGGTAAGCATTTTCCTTGACATTTTTTGTAACTGTTTCAGAGATTATGCCTGTTTCCAGAAGTTCATAAAGAATTTCACGGATAAGACGCACAGGAAAGTCCATCTTTTTTGCCAGTTGTTCAGCAGTTGCCGGAGGTTCGTTATTCTTGAAATTCATAATGATTCCCTTGAGTACAAGCATTGTAACACTACGTTTGAGGTGATTACTGATATTGATCGATTCCGATTCAGCTTCATAATGTTCAACATTTTGATTGGCAAAGACAACCTCTGCTCCAAAAAGGACTAATAACCAACTCAATTGCATCCAAATCAGGAAAAGCGGTAAGGCGGCAAAACTTCCATAGATAGCGCCGTAACCGGTTAACATACTTTGAAAATAAATATAGCCCCATTGAAGGAATTGAAACATTGTGCCGGCCATTATACCTCCAATAAATGCAGATTTGAAATTCACTTTTGTATTCGGCATAATAATGTATAATAAAGTGAATACAAGCCAGATAAGCACATAAGGTATCAGACTAACAAGAAAGCTAAGCAAAGGGCCAATATAACTAAGAAGAGGAAACAGCTCAGCACTATTTTTTACCTGATTGGAAAGAAAAAGAGTGACACTGCTTGACACAAAAAGTAATATAGGAGTAATAACAACAAGAGAGATATAATCACTTATTTTCCGGGAAATTACCCTTGATTTTTTTATTTGCCATATATCGTTGAAAGAGCTTTCAATATTTCCGAGTAATTTCATAACAGACCATAGTAAAACGACAATACCCGCACCAGCAATAATTCCTCCCTTTATTTTAGCCAAATAACTATCAACAAAGGTTAATATCCATTCCATAACTTTTTCCTGTCCTGCAAAGCTGTTCAATATTTCTTCTTTCAGAAAAGTATCAAATCCAAAACCTTTTGCAATTCCAAAAGTCATAGCTACAATAGGTACAATAGAAAGCAATGAATAATAAGTAAGTGCTGAAGCTCTAAGTTGAACTCTGTCTTCCGTAAATCCCTTAAAGACCAGAGCAAAGATTCTGATTTGCCTGACAAGAAACATTTTACGGGGCGAATATGATTTAAGGGGTCTGTGAAACATATCCCTGGGTAAAAGCCTTTGCATTAATCCTTTCATAATATTTTCTGTTAGAATTGTTTATAAATATATCATTTTACGTTCAATACTTGATTGTGTTTCTTCTACTTTTGTTTAAAGGAATTTCAAAACCACCTGATAAGAATGGCAGGTATTATTGATTTAACAAGAAAAAAAATACTGGTTGTTGAAGACGATGACATGAATTATATCTACATGACACAAATCTTTAAACTTACCAAAGGAGATATTTACAGGGCGAAAACAGGTAAAGAAGCACTGGAAATGGCCAAAGAAAAGAGTTATGATATTATTCTAATGGATATTCAATTGCCTGATATCAATGGTAATAGAGTAACGCAACAAATTCGTGAGTTTGATGTAAAAACGCCCATCATTGCACAAACTGCATCCCGTGCCCCTGATGAGACTGATGAAGCCTTGGATGCCGGTTGCTCCGAGGTACTGATCAAGCCATTCACCATAGATGATTTTTCAGCAGTTATCAGACACTATATCAATTAGGAAATTGCCTG
>DAOUOU010000031.1 GCA_030626465.1 Bacteroidales bacterium | reverse complement strand
TTTTCCAAACGGCTCATTGTAGGCTGTGATGCAAGCTCATGGCCACTTTGTGGCAAACGTCCTGCACATGTCTTGAAAATCATATCATCACGAAGATCATCGCAATCGTTACAATCCTCGTAGCCCGCTGCTATTTGAAAAACTCGTTGGGTAAGCATCTCTTTGACTGTATGATCTATATAACGCTGATCCCTGTTATCTGTAATACAATCACTTACCCTGTCGATGAGTCCTAATTGGTTCTCAACTTCCCGGAGTAATAACAGGCCGCCATCGCTGCTGATTTGGTCGCCGGAAAAACTAAGTTCAACTTGCTTGTCTGATACTGGAAGAAGTTGGTGGATTAATAGAGTATTCTCAAAATTATTCTTTAACATTGTACAAAGGGGGTTTTTGTTATGAACACCTTGAAAATACTGATTTTTCAGCTTTTTCAAGGAACAAATCCCCTTTATTTATGAATAATGCAGGCTAAATTAATAATGTGAATCTAAAGGTTTTGTGGGACGTATCTTAATAAAAACAATTAGAGAAAATTTATCATATCAGTTCAATTTCTTCACGTAAAAATTCCAGATTCTTCATTTTATGTAATTCTATTTTGGAATCAAAGATTGATTCGACTCTTTTTTTTTCTTGTTTAGACATCCCATAACAACTACCTTTAATTATAACATCCTTTGGAGCGTACTTATTTAATTTAAGTTTATTAATATTTTCTTGATTAAAACTAAAACCTAAAAAATATACGCGTTTTGCATAATCAAAAATATGCATTAACATTTCATCAGGCTGATATACATTTTCTTTGTCTGATACAATCCTTATATGGTCTTTTAATCCAGCAAGTTGATCTGCATCCTTCACAATCCCATTATATTCCTTTGAATGACTTTCTCTTAATTGTATTAAGCCAGCCAATTTTCCATGGACATGATATATGCTAATCTGTTTTAATATTTTTGCTGCTTCAGTATCATCTATACCAAAAGAGGTCTTCAAACTATCCAAAAGATAAAATTCTAGTGATCTGTCATAATTATAGGTTATAAATTTTATCTGGTGACTTGAAAAATTTGAGGGATAGGTATCTACCATCATGTATTCAAACAATTTGCCCATCCAATTATCACTGGATGCAAAGAGTTCATTACTTTTTTCACTTAGTGAAATAACAAAGGCTATTGCAGTCCTTCCGAGTACGGAATAATCTGACCGTTTACTTATAAATGAATCAATAGAACTTATAGGGCTTCTATCGAAGTCTCTAACAAACCTATCAATACCACTCTCAGTAACACCAGCTGCATTGCGGATTAAATCACGAGAATTACCTGAGTACTTAAGTCTTGAATAATTCCTAATTGAAAGTAATTTTTGTCCTGGACGATTTAGAAAATATAAGATATCTGCCTTAAGTTCAGGGCCAGTTGGTAAGCCATATGGTTTACTTGCACCGGCACCTAGGATAAATATGGTTCTTTCTTTGATCATTGTGGGTTTTGTGAGACTCAATTTTAAAGGTGCGTCATTTTCTATACCACCTAAGATTAGAGAAAATAAATTTATTATCCTCTTTACTTAATTTAAAATGTATCTTCTGAAGAGTCGAACTTGGTAGAGCAAACCATCTTAAAATAGTATCAGTGGTTCCCTTTACATAATCTACCCCTTTTTGTTCTTCAAAATACTCAAGTGTTGCACCTGCAACTAAATCTGGTATACTCATTATATCACCAAAATAATTATCATATCCCTTTTTTTCAAAGTTTGTTTCATAACCTAAAAAGTCACCTTTAATATTTAGCATATCCTTGAATCGTGAAAAAAGTTTTCTTACATAATCTATTCTGGGACCTCCTTCATCGTTAATAGCGTCTCGATCAGAATACCAAAAGTATTTTTGTCCGTCATTGATAAATTGAAATAAAAAATAAGAATTAAACATTAAAACTTGTAACATTTTTTCAACTATGTGAGGTGCCCATTTTCCCAGACCTGCATCATAAAGATCTTTTGAAACTTTAATTTTGCCATTATAATGAAATACACTATCAATACGCTTATCTACAAATATTACTACTAAATACCCTCTAATTAAATCAGCAATATTTAAAAATGATGGTAATAACCTTGCTCGTACTCTATCACTTGGTATTTTCTTATACTCAATAAAAGAATTATCATTCCAATGTGGTTCAGAAACCCTTAATTTATCAACTTCTGATTTAAATATCCCCGAATAATTATAGTCAAAGTACAAAAATGAAAACACGTGATTTCTATCGCTCGCTCTTTCTCCAGCATAATCTGAGAAACAATAAATTGTCTCACAATCAAAAATATTAAGTTTAACCTTTCCTTTATTTATCATTTTATCAAAAGCTTCATCTAATAATTCTAATGCAGGAAAATCCTTTTTGATTGTATTTAATTTTATCGGGAGCAACTTAATTATTTATATAATTTTCGTTAATAAATTGTGATTTTTGTCGTTTTGTGCAACTAATTATGATACTAATCAAATGAGCTTCCATTTTTTTCAATTCTGGCAATCTCATTGAGAATTGCATCCCTTAATGTTATTGTTTTATTTGCAACACTTCCTAATTTATACCTTGCCTCAGCTTCTGTCTGTTGAATGTATTTTAGGGTTGCATCATGTTTTTCTTGTGTCAGCTTTGGATCAATCGACACAAATCCTGGTTTAGCCATTGAAAGCAATTCTCGAGTGCTTTTTGATTCTTCAACATAATCATAGATCATTTCCTTTAACTTGCTGGAGAAATGGGGAGCAATTCTATGAAATAAATCAGATCTTCGAAATCGAACTATTATATCAAAATCTGATTCGTTAAGCAGAAAACGAATATCCTTAATTAATTCCTTACGTTTACTCCGTCGATCTATATTTATTTCAATCTTCCAATTATATCGGGCAACCAATAAACCTGTTATCAAACTACTTAATAAAAAAGCTTCAGCCCCTGTCTCAACCAGGAGTCGATAATGGGGTTCTATCGTAATTTGATACTTAAGTTCAATTATTTTTTCTATATCAACGGGAATTGAATCAGGAATTTCTTGGAATTTTGCTCTAATTAATGCGGCCTTGTCTCTTATAGTGTCATATGTGTATCTTGGCGGATCTGGTAATGTCATTTGTTCTTAATTATTTCAACTAACCTTTTTAATTCCTCCTCAGTCGGTTTTTCTCCTCGCGAGGTTCTAAAGAATACTGGTAAAACTTCAAGAAGCTCTTTATTCGTTATTAGTTCATTTGGAATATGCGCTAAGGCAGCAAGATCACACAATGCCTTATATACTTCGGATTCCTCATCGTAACCAAACAAATCCGCAATTTCCCCAAGTAATTTTGAGCTTTTCGGTGGAGGATTTATTCCTCTCTCAATTTTACTCCAATTGCTTGGATCTAATTTCAATTCCTGGCAAAATTTCCTCAATGTAAAATCATTTTTTATCCTGATGCTTTTTATGTACTCTCCAAAAGTTTCCATCATAATCAAAGGTTTAGGTTTGTGGTATAAATTTACCACAAAGATTTGAATTATCAAATGAAATTCACGGTTTAATTGTTAAAAATCAATTACTTAAGTTTGCTAATTTTATTTTAATTGATAAAGACTTGATAATCAGTCACTCTATTAAAAAATCCATTAAAAACTTTATCGGCATCCTTTTAAAATATATAAATGTAAAAGAGATGCAAAAACTAATAAATTACTAACAACTAGTAGATATATTAATTGATTATACACAAGTTATACCGCGAATGGTTTTTTGTCTAACTGTATATTATGCAGTATATTTACAATAATGCCGGTATTGGCAGTAGAATACTTGTTAAGCCGCTATGAAACTGATAAGAAGTAGATTATGGGAAAAAACAAAAATGATCTAATCCCAGCTTCGACACGAACAGAAACGGCTTTAGATATGGCGGCCTTTGTGGGTAGTGTTATCCCTTGGATTGGGGGGCCAGTAAGTAATGTTCTTAGTGGAATTTCAGCGGGCCGTAAGTTCACTCGCATTCGTGAAGTTCTTGAAGGGCTTGTTGAAGATCTGAAAGAGTTTAAATCTAAAGTATCCGAGGAATATGTTAAAACTGAAGATTTCGAAGACCTGCTAGAGCAGACATTAAAAAGAGCTGCAGAAGAAAGGATTGATGAAAAAAGGCGCATTTATCGCAAATTTCTTATTGATGCTATTGAATTTCCTGGTGAGCAATATGATGAGCAGCTAAGATTTTTGCGTTCTTTTGAGAAATTACAACTTGACCATTTGAAAATAATCCATGCTTTATCCAAAGAACCAGATCCAAACCCAAATATGACGGGTTCGCCGAAAAAAACACTTAGAAATCGTTTGCCAGATATGCCGGAGAATAGAATTGAGGAGCTAATAAACCAATTGAATGATATGCGCTTGACTAATTTAACAAGTTTAAAAGTTATGATGAAAGGACGTGGCGCTGAAAATTTGCGGCATTTTGTTACCCCGTATGGACAACGGTTTTTAAAATATATTACTGAGGCATAGCAATGCCTTTCAGCTGTCGGCGTTCCACCGCAGTTGAAGGCTTCGATATGTGCCCAGGACAGGACCCGCCTTCGCTAAAAGCTTCGGCGGGCAAAGCTTGAACCAGAACTTCCTAAAAGACATATGGCCCTTAACTATGTGCGTTTTCCAGTTCCGCCACCAGAGCTTATTAAGAGTAAAAGAATTCAGATTAAGGCATCTGTTCACTCTACTCTCACACTCACACTCGCTCTCACTCTGTTCTCGTGCCCAGGACAGGACTTGAACCTGCACATCCTAAACGGATACTAGCCCCTCAAGCTAGCGTGTCTACCAATTTCACCACCTGGGCTAATTTAGAGTGAGTGTGAGAATGAGAGTGAGTGTGATACTTTATTTAAGGAATCTGTTCACATAAAACTCGCTCTCACTCCCACTCTCACTCTGTCTTTGTGCCCAGAACAGGAATCGAACCTGCACAACCTTGCGGTTACTAGTCTCTGAAACTAGCGCGTCTACCAATTTCGCCATCTGGGCAAATTATTGTCTCAAGTTTAAAGTTATTAGGTATTCTAAACTCTAAATTTCTCAACTTGTCAACTTCTCAACTCTCAACTTCTCAACTTCTCAACTCCTCAACTCCTAAACATTTCATCAGAAACTTCATTTAATCGATTCACCAGTTCATCGATTCATCAACTCCTCAACTTCTCAACTTCTCAACTTCTCAACTCTCAAGCATTTTACGGGTGTGCAAAGATATAAATTATCCTGCGAGATAGACAACTATAAAAATAAAAAAGCCGGATGACTCAGTAACCATCCGACTTTTGAGAACGACGTATACTTTTGATACCCCAGATTAATTAGATACGTCAATTTCTAATAACGTACGTCTCTGCTGATTTATTTTGGCAGACACGGTTTTATTTTCTCTGCCCCTCTTATAAGCAGGCGGATAATAATCTGCCCAGGCCAGAAAGGTATTAAATTGATAAGGGACAAGTTGATGAGTCGTTATATAAGAAGGATCCCAGTCACGAAGGGCATAATTATCGTAGAAATCATGCCAGACATCAACATAATAGCGCTGTGCCCTCAGACCGATAAAAGTAACCACACCATTGCTATTTGTATAGCCTTCAACAACCATATTTGTTTCAAAATCCCAATCGGCAAGTGTCGGATACAACCTGACACTCGCATCCGGTACAATATATTCGATGACTTCTCTCGAATTCCATTTGGCAACGGTTACCTCCAGTTCGGTATAATAAACCTCAATGGTCATTGTCGCCACATCTCTGTTGCCGTCTCTTGAGAAGGCTGTAAGTGTTACCGTATATATTCCTTCACTGGTATATACATGGGTTGGACTGGGTATGCTTGTGATGGTACCATCTCCAAAATCCCAATGATAAGAAGTGGCCCTGTCGGACAGGTTTGTAAATCTTACCATTTCGTTTGGTTGTACAAACCGGTAATCGACAATAAAGTCGGCATAAGGACGAACTTCACAGCCAATTAAAAAAACTGTCAGAATACCAAGTAGTATAAATATCCTTTTCATGGCTATATTCTTTTTGTATACTTATCTATTTTTCAACTATTGTGCCAAAAAACACTTATCAGATGTAAATTATTGACTGTCATAAAGAACTATAAGGCATTTATGATATAATCAGTCATACGTTTATACAGGTGATAGGTTGTATTGCCACCATAAATTCCATGGTTTTTATTCGGATAAAACTGTACATCGAACTGCTTATCTGATTCAATAAGCTTGTTAACAATCATTATTGAATTCTGGAAGTGCACATTATCATCAGCCATGCCATGAATAAGCAATAAATTTCCTTCCAGATTCTTCACAAATTGAACAGGTGAATTTTCATCATAGCCTTCAGGATTTTCCTGTGGTGTACGCATGAAACGTTCTGTATAGATTGTATCGTAATACCGCCAATTTGTGACCGGAGCAACGGCAATTCCCATTTTAAATATGTGATTTCCCTTTAGAAGGCATAAAAGACTCATGGTTCCACCATAACTCCACCCAAATATGCCAATACGCTTCTTATCCACAAAAGACTGATTAGCCAGATATTCTGCCAGTGCAATCTGATCTTCAGTTTCAAGTTTTCCCAATTGCATGTAAGTAGATTTACTGAAATCCTCACCCCTGCCGTCAGTCCCCCTGTTGTCAACACAAACAATTATATATCCCTTCCGGGCAAGCAGTTGAAACCAGGCCATCATGTAATCCCATTTATCAAGAACTAATTGTGATTCAGGGCCACCATAAACATATACCAGCACCGGGTATTTTCGTCTCTTGTTAAAATCCGGAGGTACAATCTGATATCCGTTTAAGAATATGCCATGCTCCGGTTGGAATGAAAAAAACTCTTTCTTTACAAAGTCATTTATTTTCATCAAATCCTTCAATTCCGAATTATCTTCCAGTATACGAATAAGTTCATCATCCTTGCCATGCAATGAATATTCAAAAGGGCTATTTGCATCGGAGTGGGTAAGAATATAATAATTGAACCCAGAACTGAATTGTAAAATATTCATGCCTCTCTTTTCCGTAATTCTTACTTTTTTATCGCCGTTGAGTTGAACAGAATAAACATGCCTTTCAAGGGGAGATACTTCCGTAGATGAAAAATAAACAATTCCATTGCTTTCATCAAATCCGTATAACTTATCAACTGCCCATCTCCCTTTGGTTACCTGGTTGATCATAGTCCCATCCACTCTGTATTGGTACAAATGCTTGTATCCGTCTTTCTCACTCATTATCAACGCCTTTTGTCCTTTGTCAAAAAACGTCACAAAATCATCCATGTATTCCGATATATATTTTTCATTTGTCTCAGTATAGAAAACACGAGACTTTCCCGAAAAAACATCAGCTATCCTTATTTTAGCTTCATTTTGCAGTCTGTTTAGCTCAATGAGACAGATCTCATTTGAATTGGGTAACCATTTAATACGGGGAATATATCTGTCTGTATCCTGCCCTGTTTCCATTATTTTCGCAGTACCTGTCGTAAGATCATAAACATAAATATCTACCAGTGCGTTATTTTCTCCTGCCTTTGGGTATTTGTACCTGTACCATTCAGGATAGAGGCCTTCATATAGTGTCATATTGAATTCCATAACCTTACTCTCATCAAATCTGTAATAAGCTATTTTCCTGCTGTCGGGCGACCAGTAGTACCCTGTTTTAAGAGCAAATTCCTCCTCATATACCCAATCAGGCATACCATTAATTATGGAATTAACGGCTCCATCGGTGGTTATGGCCGATATATTACTCGATTTGAGATCCTTGATATATAGATTGTTTTCATAAATAAAAGATACTTTTTTACCATCGGGTGATATGGCAGCCAATTGTTGTTCTCCCCTGGTAAAAACCGGGATCAATCGTCCTTCATTGAGCAAATAGACATAGTAATCAGATGAAAAGGAATGTCTGTATATTGAATTTTGTTCAGTAGTAATCAGAAGGACAGTCTCATCCTCGTTAAACCTGTAATCTGTAAGGCTTGAGATTTCTTCCGGTTCAATCCTGTCAGTTGAGAAAATAGTATCCTGAACCTCACCTGTTTTGTACTCGTATCTGACTATTTCGCGTGAACTCTCCAGGACAGTATAATGTTCTCCATCATTCATCGATCTTAATTTCCCGATAGTCCTTGGGAAAAATAAGTACTGCTTGTAAATCTGCTCTAAAGTTATTTCGTTCGAAGAATAACCGGTTGTCACAAAGAAAAAAGGGATACAACAGAAACAGATAATACTCTTTAAAAGGTGTCTCATAGGTATAAAAAAATAGCTTGCAGACATTCACGCTCTGTTGCAGAATGTCTTATTCTATCTGGAGAATTTATATCTTTGCTAGCCCGTTTTAGTTATAAAAAATAAAACTAATGATAAAAATTACATTTCCCGATAATTCTACCAGGGAATATCAACAAGGAATTACAGGGATAGAGATAGCAAAGAGTATAAGTCACAGTTTGGCCAAAGAAGTAGTATCAGTAAATGTGAATGATGAAATATGGGATACAACACGGCCTATAGACCAGGATGCAAAAATCAAACTGCACAAATTCGAAGATAAAGAAGGAAAGCATGCATTCTGGCACTCTTCAGCGCATCTGATGGCAGAAGCGATTGAAACATTATACCCTGGTACAAAATTCGGAATTGGACCGGCAATCGAGAATGGGTTCTATTATGATGTTGATCCAGGAAATGGCGTAACCATTACAGATTCTGATCTTCCGGAAATCGAGGCAAAGATGAAAGAGCTTGTTCAACAAAAAGATAGTTACACAAGAAAAGAAATCAGTAAGGAAGAAGTAGATGAGTTATTCAGAAAGAAAGGTGATGAGTATAAAACAGAACTGATTAGTGAACTGGAAGATGGCACTATTTCTATATACAAGCAGGGTAATTTTACAGACCTGTGTCGGGGGCCTCATCTTGCCGATACAAGTCTGATTAAAGCCATAAAACTACTTAGTGTGGCAGGAGCATACTGGAGAGGCGATGAAAAGAGAAAACAACTTATTCGTATTTACGGGATTACTTTTCCAAAGCAAAAAATGCTTGATAAGTATCTTGAAATGCTTGAGCAGGCCAAAGCAAGGGATCATCGGAAAATTGGCAGGGAGCTGGAACTCTTTACTTTTTCTCAAACTGTTGGCCAGGGATTGCCTCTGTGGCTTCCAAAAGGGGCTGCCCTGCGTGAACGATTGGAGGATTTTCTGAAAAAAGTACAGCGAAAACATGGGTATGATATGGTAATGACTCCGCACATTGGAAGGAAAGAACTCTACATCATATCGGGGCATTATGAAAAATACGGTAAAAATTCTTATAAACCGATACATACACCACAGGAAGGAGAAGAATACCTTCTTAAACCGATGAACTGCCCTCATCATTGCGAAATTTACAAAAACAAACCTCATTCATACAGAGATCTTCCGATCAGAATGGCCGAATTTGGAACTGTTTATCGCTATGAACAAAGTGGCGAATTACATGGTTTAACGAGGGTTAGAGGTTTTACCCAGGATGATGCCCACATTTTCTGCAGACCTGATCAGCTCAAAGATGAGTTCAAGAAAGTGATTGATATTATCCTTACTATTTTCAATATCCTTGATTTTGCTGATTTTACCACACAGGTATCCCTGCGCGATAAGGAAGACCATGAGGAGTATATTGGTACGGATGAAAACTGGGAGAAGGCTGAAAAAGCCATACTGGAAGCTACTGAAGAGAAGGGATTAAAAACAATCATCGAGTATGGTGAGGCTGCATTTTATGGACCAAAACTGGACTTTTTGGTGAAAGATGCGCTTGGCAGAAGCTGGCAATTAGGTACCATTCAGGTCGATTACAATCTTCCTGACAGGTTTGAACTGGAATATATCGGAAGCGACGACAAAAAGCATCGTCCGGCAATGATTCACAGGGCGCCGTTCGGCTCCATGGAGCGGTTCGTTGCTCTTCTTATAGAACATACTGCTGGAAAATTTCCGCTGTGGTTATCACCTGATCAGGTAATTGTACTTCCTTTAAGCGAAAAATATCACGATTATGCTGAAAAAGTTTTAAATTTTCTAAATAATTCCGATATTCGCACGCTGATTGACACAAGGAATGAAAAAATAGGTAAAAAGATCAGAGAGAGCGAATTAAAGAGAATCCCCTATCTGCTGATCATCGGCGAAAAAGAGACATCGAAAGGCACCGTTGCTGTGCGAAGACAAGGTGAAGGAGATAAAGGTGCTATGAAACTCGAAAATTTCGCCGATTTTATTAAGGAAGAAATTTCAAAACAAACAGCTGAAATTTAAAGAAGCTTAACTAATATAGGAGGACCAAACTATAGCAGGACCAAATTACAGAAGAGGTGGATATAGACGTCGAGAGCAGGCACCTCAGTTTGCAATTAACGATAGAATCCGAGCCAAAACAGTTAGAGTGGTTGGAGATAATCTCAAAAATCCAGGTGTATACTCAATTGAAGAAGCTTTAAGAATTGCCGACGAAATGGACTTTGATTTAGTTGAAATATCTCCAAATGCTGACCCTCCGGTCTGCAAAGTAACAGATTATCAAAAATTTCTTTATCAACAGAAAAAGAAGCAGAAAGAACTAAAAGCTAAAACAACCAAAGTAGTTGTAAAAGAAATACGCTTTGGTCCACATACCGATGAGCACGATTATAACTTTAAACTAAGGCACGCACAAAAGTTCCTTCAGGACGGTGCAAAAGTAAAAGCTTACGTATTTTTCAAAGGACGAACGATTATATACAAGGAAGATGGAGAAATATTATTACTCAGGCTGACACAGGATCTGGAAGAATACGGAAAGCTTGAACAAATGCCAAAATTAGAAGGCAAAAGAATGATAATCATTCTTTCGCCGAAAATAACTAAAAAGAAAAATTAAACAACGATAAAGAAACAGAAATGCCAAAGATGAAAACGAATGCCGGTGCAAAAAAACGTTTCTCCCTCACCGGTTCAGGAAAGATTAAAAGAAAGCATGCTTATAAAAGTCATATTCTGACAAAAAAATCAAAAAAGAGAAAAAGGAATTTAGGCTATTATGGTACGGTTAATAAAGCCGATGAGAAAAATGCCAAGCTTTTACTGGCCATGAAATAATAGCTTAAGTCATGTTTAATCAGAGTGAGTTAGCCGTAAGATCCCTCTTAACAGGGACGCTAACCATTCATAAAAAGAAGTAAAATGCCACGTTCAGTAAACACAGTAGCATCCAGGCAAAGGAGAAAGAAAATACTAAAAGAAACCAGGGGCTATTTTGGTCGACGGAAAAATGTATGGACTGTTGCCAAGAATGCCTACGAAAAAGGTCTGGAATACGCCTATCGGGACAGAAGAACAAAAAAAAGAAATTTCAGAGCGCTTTGGATTCAAAGGATTAATGCCGGAGTTCGACCCTATGGAATGTCTTATTCAGAATTTATTGGCAAAGTCAATAAAAAAGGTATATTGCTTAATCGCAAAGTATTAGCCGATTTGGCTATGAACCATCCCGATGCTTTTGAAGCAGTTATCAAAGCAGTTAAATAGTATCTGCAAAAAAACTCAGTGTTTGACAAGAAAACGTCAGGTTCAAGACTTGCGAACCGACCCCGAGTAATCGGGGGAGCTCATGAACACATTTAAAATAATTATGAATGTGAATAAGTAATGAAAAAGCACAGTTTACTATAGTAAATGAGCATTTTTCATTACGAGCGTAACGCAGAAATTGGAATTTTCTTGCAAACACTAAATAAAATATTTCTTAAATATTATATTGGGAAGCAGATATTATGCTTCCCTTTTTTATTTTTGATAATTAAACAGAATTAAAATGAAAATAGCCCTTATAGGTTATGGTAGAATGGGTAAAGAAATAGAAGCAATAGCTTTGAAGAGGAATCATGAGATTGTTCTGAAAATTGACATAGACAATCCTCATGAGTTTAGCATTGAAAACCTTCAAGAAGCTGATGTAGCTATTGATTTTTCTGTTCCCTCAAGTGCCTATACCAATATTATGAGATGCTTTAATGCAAATGTTCCGGTTGTATGTGGTACTACAGGCTGGCTTGACAAGTATACCGAAATAGTAAACACATGCAAAAAAAAGAACTGTACTTTCTTTTATGCTTCAAATTTCAGTGTCGGTGTTAACCTGTTATTCAAGCTTAACAAACACCTGGCGAAAATGATGAATAAATTACCTGATTACGATGTTGAGATTGAAGAGATTCATCATATTCATAAACTTGACACTCCCAGCGGTACTGCAATTACCCTTGCCGAAAGCATTATTGAGGAGCTTGAAAGAAAAAAGGACTGGAAGCCGGGGACTGATGATAACAAGCAGACTATTCATATCACCTCAAAACGAGAAAACGAAATTCCCGGCATACATGCCATTAATTATGAATCAGAAGTTGATTTTATTGAAATCAGACATTCAGCTAAAAGCAGAAAAGGTTTTGCTGTTGGTGCTGTTTTGGCTGCTGAATTCATCTATAATAAAAAAGGGGTGTATTCAATGGATGATATGATGGAAGTTGAATAAATCTTTTCTATGAGGTTGAAGCAAAATAGTACGAAGTTGTTAGCTCTTTTGAAAAATCCCTTTTTCAGACTTTTCATTAGTTCAACTCTGTATGTATTATTTGTTCTATGGATTGGTAGTCACTGGTTGCTTTTTGGATTGATTATCCTTGCCGACTGGCAGCTTACAAAGTTTGTAAATTGGCGGTTCTGGCGTAAAAGAAAATCCCTTGGGAAAAAATATAAGTTATCAACCGAGTTTTTTGACTCGCTCATAATTGCTGTTTTGCTCGCTATCTTTATCCGTACTTTTTTCGTTGAAGCCTATACTATTCCAACTTCATCCATGGAGAAAACCCTGGGTGTCGGAGATTATATCTTTGTAAGCAAATTGCGCTATGGACCACGATTACCAATGACACCTGTTACCATTCCATTTACTCATAATGTGCTGCCCCTCACTAAAAACAGCAAATCATTTGCAACCTGGCTGACTTTTCCCTATCGTCGATTAGCAGGTACCGGCAAGTTAAGAAATTACCAGATCGTTGTGTTTAATTACCCCGAAGGTGACACGGTAATAAAAAATTATCCTGAAAAGAATTATTATCAGATGGTAAAACAGTATGGACGGAAATATATTAAGCGTAACTATGAAATACTATATCGTCCGGTTGACAAACGCGATAATTATATAAAGCGGGTTACAGGACTGCCAGGTGACACGGTACATATCGTTCACGGCCGTGCATATGTGAATAAACAGGCTGAACCCCTTGCTACAGGAAATCAGTATAATTATTCACTCAAATCTTATGGAACGGCCGAAGATACAATGATCTTTAATAAGCTCGCTGTTTCCTTATACGATGTGAAGTATAATGAATTTAATTCTATTTACAGTCTTCCGCTAACCCGAAAAATGTACAGGGAACTACTTGACTCTGCCTATTTTAAAGCCATTGTCAGATACGAAAATATAGATCCTTCCTCTGTAAACAACCAGATTTTTCCCTTTGACGAAGATTATTACTGGACCGAGGATAATTTTGGTCCCGTGACAGTGCCTCAAAAAGACATAACAATAAATCTGAGCTCAGAAAATTTACCTCTTTATCAAAGGATCATTACAGCCTTTGAAGGCAACAGCCTGCAGGTAATAAATGATTCAATCTATATAAACAATAAATTATCCAATTCCTATACCTTTAGGAAAGATTACTTTTTTATGCTTGGCGATAACCGGCATAATTCTAATGATTCACGCTACTGGGGTTTTGTTCCGGAAGATCACATCATTGGGAAAGCAACTATGGTTTGGCTCTCTATCGATAAAAATAAAAAATGGTTCGGCAATATCAGATGGAAAAAAATGCTTAAGATCATTAAATAGTCTGCAACTACTCAGTGCCTTAAGGCACTTTAGGCACTTCAAGTACTGATTTGTTACTCAAGTTGAAACGTGGTGTTCTGTAGAAACATGAACTATGAAAAAAGAGTGCATTTGAAACATTTTCCAGCTATTCTCTTTTTTCAGGATAGTTATTTAATATAGTACGAACTTGCGGGTTCTTCAGAAAAGTTTTTAAATAAATTAACATCTTCATAAATCAAAATATTATTACTTTCGCACCCATTATTAAGTGGGTTATTTGTATGTTATTGTTTTGAATTTGTGTAAGAAAAAATTTAACTTTCATAAATAATTGAGTAGCAATAACTTAAAGATATTTATAATAAAATGTTTAATTTCAACCACTAGTTATAACAAAATTTGTCTCTCCAATTAATACAATTAAGAATGAAGAAGTTTATTGAAAAATATGGCAAACGAGAGGTAATAAGGTTTTTAATCACACTTGTACTATATATTTTCTGGGTAATCTGGCTTGAAAATTACTGGTACTTATTTGGAATACCGGTTATCGTTGATATATATCTTACAAAAAAAGTAAACTGGACACCATGGAAAAAAAGAGAGGGGAAAAACCACTGGGCCATTGAATGGTTCGATGCATTGATTTTTGCTGTAGTTGCTGTAACCATAATCAATATTTTCTTATTTCAGAACTACAAAATTCCTACGGGATCAATGGAAAAATCGCTTTTAATCGGTGATCATTTGTACGTAAGCAAGGTAGCATACGGTCCGAGAATTCCAAACACACCTCTCTCAATTCCGTTCATGCAACATACCATTCCGGGATCTGATGCCAAATCGTATGTAGAATGGATTAAACTTCACTACAAACGTCTGAAAGGTTTTGGGAAAATAAAACGTAATGATCCTGTGGTATTCAATTTTCCGGCTGGAGATACTGTTTGTAAAGACAAGTCCCTACAGAGTGTCAGTTACTATTATTTGGTTCGGTCGGAAGCTGAAAACCTAAAATACCTTGATCAATATACAAAGCAACCATTAAAATCTGAGGAGGAGTACTATCGACTGGGAAGAGAGAATCTGTGGTCAAAACAGGACATTATGGTTCGTCCGGTTGACAGACGCGACAATTATATCAAGCGTTGCGTTGCCATTCCCGGAGATACCTTACAGATAATAAGAGGAATAGTTCATATCAACGGAAAACCACAGAAAAAAATAGAAGGCCTGCAATACGATTATGCTGTGATAACTGATGGCCGCAGACTGAATGTCAAAAAACTACAGAAATTAGGTATTAGTGAGGAAGACCTCCAATATGGAAGCGGATACCTGCAGGTACCCTTAACTAAAGAAATGACAACCATATTGCGTAAAAATAAATTTGTCCGGGGGATAGAACCTCTTTTCCGCGAACCGGACTATTATGATGAAAAGATGTTTCCGCACGATAAACGCTTCGAATGGAATCTTGATTACTTTGGCCCTTTTTATATACCTGAAACAGGAGTCACCATAACTATCAACCTGGATAACCTCCCACTGTATGAAAGGATAATAGCTTATTATGAACAAAATGATTTTAAAGTAAAAGATAGCACTATTTATATCAATGGCGAACCTGCGACTACTTACACGTTTAAGATGGATTATTACTGGATGATGGGCGATAACAGACACAGAAGTCTCGATTCAAGATACTGGGGTTATGTTCCTGAAGATCACATTGTTGGAAAGCCCAGATTTATTTGGTTATCGTTGAACAGGGACAAAAATTTCCCTGCCAATATCAGACTCCGCAGAATGTTCAAGGGAATTAAATAACGTGAATTCGATATAAAGCTATTGTATAGACAATTCCGTCAGAACGGAAATTCCTCCGTAGTTTCCACCTCTACTTTTTCTGTTACAGGTTCAAGAGCTTTCTGATGTGTATCGTTTGGATAAACATATATAGCCGGATGAGGCTCAATAACAGGGCAGGCATGCTCACAGGCACCACAACCAACACAAATATCCGGATTAACTTCAGGAATGGTAAGATCATTTTTATAGGGTACCATATATACTGCCTGTGTGGGACAATGTTCTGAGCAGGATCCACATGCCGTACCTTCCGATTCAACAATACATAGCCTTTGTCTGAACTGAACAGTACCAATCTGGGTGGTTTTTTTCTCGATAGTTGTAAGTGGTACTATTGCTCCAGACGGACATACTTCACCACATTTTGTGCATTCAAAATTACAGAAGCCCACTTTATTATCTAAACGTGGCAGCATCATACCGGTAAAACCATACTCCAGAAAAGCAGGTTGTAATACTCTCGAGGGACAAACAGAAATACAGAGCTGGCATCCAATACAATGATCTTTCAGATGCTGAATACTTTGAGAACCGGGAGGGCTTATAGGACCACGGGTACAATATCTCTTGGGGTGGCTATCTTCCTGAACCTCCCCTGCTTTAGCCAGAACAGGATACGCTCCCAGAAATACCAAACCTGCCTTAATAAAACTTCGTTTACTGCTATCTGTTTTAGTAGTCTTTACTGCTTTATTTTTCCAGACTATTTCATAAGCTATTGAGGATTCCTCACATACGTCAATGCAATTGAAGCATGAAATACATCGGGTCTCATCCACTTTCAGTTCCTTAATATTAATACAATTGGCTTTGCATGAGGACTGGCATAAACCACATCGTGTACATGAGGTGCTGCTGATCTTGATTTTTAAAAAGGATACTTTTGATAGTAGTCCCAGAATAGCACCAACAGGACAGATCGTATTACAATACAACCTGTCACGAACAACCACCATTAATACTATTGTCAACAAAATCGTTAAACCACCAAAAAAAGGTAAGGGCTGAAAAATCTTTTCTGTAAGGGGATGAACAGAATAAATTTCAAGCCCGATAAGTATCTTTGAAAGCAGATTATTTACCGCAATAAAAACCGGCTGATAAATAGTAGAAGCTATCCTGCCAAAATTAGCATATGGATCCAGCAAGTTAAGTGCAATTATACCTGTGAAAAATAAGGATACTATTGCTAAGCCCAAAATCGGATACCTGATGAAGTTTAACGGTTTCTTATACTTCCTTCTTTTACCTTTTACAGGCAGTTTCCTTTTAAAATATCCTAATATGTCCATTATTATTCCCAACGGACAAAAAGTGGAGCAATATATACGACCCGAAAGAATGGTCAGCAATAGGATAAGAATAAATCCTGATGCTATTATTCCAGGCAAGTGAGAAAACTTCAAAATTGAAGGCAGAAACTGAAAAGATGTAAAAAACAATGTAATCTCCGAAGGAAGTTTTGCTTTTACATCAGAAAAAACCAACAGGAACCCTCCAAGAAATAGTAAAGAGATTATAATCCTTGCAGGACGCAGCCATCTTTGCTTTTTCATCAGATGGAAATACGCTTAATATTCAATGAATCAAGATCGGTTGTTCCAACACCCATCTTTTCAGCAATACCAATATGTCCGACCCTGTCAGTTTCAATACCAAACACTTTGGTGGCAGCTGTATCAGCAGCGACCATGTCGGTAGAAAGAATCTGATATTTCATGGTTGCCACGTCGTTAACAGAAACACCCCTGGGACCATTCTTTTTCAATACCCTGAAACCATCAATTACATTCAGATCTGGTTTACAATATGTTGCAAAATCTGCAATACATTGGTGCAGGTCATTTGCATGATAATAACGACGATCCCACACAGCGCCCATAAGATTTTTCATCGTAAGTGACATAGTTGCTCCACCGTGGTTCTTTAATACAGGTACATTTATAAATACATCTGACTCCAGGATCAGCTCATGTACTTTATTTTTTTTAAGGGATACCCCCCTGGTGATATCAACAGGGTGATAATGATTTTTCATCTTTCCTGTAACCATTTGTCCTCCATTGTCTTTCACGGCCTTTTCTATTCCCGAATTCTTGTAACAGCGAGTCCATTCATCACATGTATTATCAAAGACCGTTACTTTCTTTGCCCCGGCATTTAAGCAATGCTTAACAATGTGTCCAACCAGTTCAGGATTGGTATTAGCTGCACGTTCAGGACCTGAATCCCAGCCAATATTTGGCTTTATTACAACAGTCTGGTTAGGTTTTACAAAATTTTTCATACCACCAAGGGCAGCAATTCCCTTGTCAAACATTTCAGCCGGTCTTCCGTTCTTAACCGCCACAAGATCGAAAGGTAAAGATAGATTGGTGCCCGAAGCCATTAGCGTATTCCATCTGCCCATAGTAAACAGGGCACCTGAAGCTACTGATGCAGCAACTGATCTGTAAATAAATTCTCTCCTTTTCATTGCTTTCTCTTTAAATGACTTAGAAATTTACTTAAAAGAGTATTATTTACATGAACTTTCTTAAATTTCTATCATAATTTAAATTGAGTCTAAGCATTGATAATTTTGTAGTTTTGTATTTTCAGTTCTTTTAAAAGGTATTCGGATGGTACGCCCAAATCAATTAAGGCACCCAGATTCATATCCCCGCTAATGCCAGCA
>DAOUOU010000131.1 GCA_030626465.1 Bacteroidales bacterium | reverse complement strand
CGTACTCTGTATATGCTTTTATTGAACCTCTTCTTGCAGGAGAGAACAAACTGCACGGTTCATTTCGTTTTGGTATGGGGCCTGCCTTTATGGACAAAGTATACGATGAAATTACTAATCCGCAAAATACTTTTTATAGTTCCCGTCTTAGCTTTATCGCTTTGTTAAATGCCTCTCTCAATTATCGCATAAAAGAGTATACAACTATCAGGTTTTCTGCTTCATACAACCATATATCAAATGGCGGGATAAAAAATCCGAACAGGGGCATAAATTTTCCCTCCATTAACATTGGTATTGATTACAATATCAAACCTCAGCCGTACATAAGAAGGCTTAAGAATGACACGCTCGACTTACACCCGAAAAAGTGGCGATACGATATTGTGGCATTTGCGAGCAGTAAAACAGATATTAAAGGAAATGAGCATTATCTTGTTTATGGAATCACAACAGGAATAAGTCGCGTTATAGGAAGGTTAAGTGCGCTGTCACTTGCCCTGGAAGGCACTTCTGATCTGGCAGATAAACATGAAATAGAAAGACTGGAATTGCTTCAGGATGGCGAATTTCAGGATCATCGATATGCTGCAGCTCTTTTAGGTCATGAGTTGTTAATCGGGAGATTTATCTTTTCAATCCAGATTGGAGCCTACTTTTACTCTCCCTACAAGCGAATGGATCCTGTATATGAACGATACGGTTTGACTTTTCACATAAATAAGAAGCTCTTCTTTGGGTTTAATATTAAAGCCCACCGACATGTAGCCGACTTTATGGATTTCAGAGCAGGTGTTTCCTTCTGAACAAAACATAAGAAGAGAAGCAGCATTGATTAGCATTTATAAAAATGCTAGTTTTACGGTAGTATTCCTCATAAATCAGAAAAGATGGTTCAGGAAATAACCCTTGAAACAATAAAAGAACAAATACGAAATGTCCCCGATTTTCCCAGACCAGGAATTCAGTTTAAAGATATCACTACCGTGCTCAAACAACCAGAGCTTTTTTCATTTCTGGTTGATACCATTGCAGATATCTATAAGAACTGCAATATTACAAAAATGGTTTGCATTGAATCCAGAGGTTTCATTTTGGGTGGTGCAATTGCAGCTAAAATTGGTGCCGGATTTGTTCCAATAAGAAAAGCAGGAAGATTGCCGGCTGATACATTCTCGGTTAATTATGCCCTGGAGTATGGAAGTGATGGCATTGAAATGCACAGAGACGCTTTAAATAATGAGGATATTATTCTCCTTCATGACGATCTCCTGGCTACCGGAGGAACTGCCATAGCAGCAATTGATCTGTTGAGCAAATTCAGTTTAAAGAAAATCTATCTTAACTTTTTATGCGAACTTGATTTTTTAAACGGCAGACGAGTTCTTAAAAATTATGAAATTAGCAGTCTTATTCATTTTAAAACTTAAACCCATGCAACGCAGCCTTATTTTTGCTCTTCTCCTGGCTCTGATTATTGTTGTATTTGCCTTGCAAAATTCAGATCCAATTACTGTAAAGCTTTTCTTTTGGCTCATTAACAGCTCAGCAGCATTGATAATTACTTCCGTACTCTTTATCGGAGCTATTCTCGGTGTACTTTTCTCATTGCCA
The DNA here is from genome assembly GCA_030626465.1 of Bacteroidales bacterium. Taxonomy (GTDB): domain Bacteria; phylum Bacteroidota; class Bacteroidia; order Bacteroidales; family UBA10428; genus UBA10428. The sequence continues at coordinate 6,165 of DAOUOU010000131.1, read as the reverse complement.
TCTATCATCAGGAAAAAAGAAAAAATCGAGGAGCTGGAAGAAAAACTTCTGAAAAAAGAAAAAGATTAATATTAAATTAATACTCTCCCTGTCATTTCCTCAGGTACAGATAATCCCATGATTTTAAGAATTGTTGGTGCAACATCGGCAAGAATACCATCCTTTATTTCTTTGTATTCATCACTGACCAGAATGCAGGGTACCGGGTTAAGTGAGTGAGCTGTGTTGGGTGTACCGTCTTCATTTACAGCATAATCTGCATTTCCATGGTCTGCGATAATCATTGCAGTGTATCCATTTTCTTTGGCCGCATGCACAACATCTCCCACACATCTGTCAACGGTTTCAACAGCTTTTTCTATTGCTTCATAGATGCCTGTATGTCCAACCATATCTCCATTGGCAAAGTTCAGGCATACAAAATCAGCTTCGCCCTTTTTCAATTCGGCGACAATGGCATCTGCCACTTTGGGAGCATTCATTTCAGGCTGCAGATCGTATGTGGCTACCTGAGGAGAGGGAATAAGGATTCTCTTCTCTCCTTCAAACTCATCTTCACGCCCGCCATTAAAAAAGAAGGTAACGTGGGCATATTTTTCAGTCTCAGCAATTCGTATTTGTTTTAACCCGTTTTCCGAGATCTTTTCACCCAAAGTATGGCTGACATTTTGCTTGTCGAACACTACTTTAATGCCTTCAAAACTTTCATCATAAGTAGTTAGTGTAAGATAATTCAAAGGGATTGTCTTCATGTTGAACTCAGGCATATCCTGTTGGGTCAGAACAGTAGTAATCTGACGTAATCTGTCGGTACGAAAATTGAAGCATATCACTACATCGCCTTTTTTAATTGTTCCAAGGAAATCTCCCTTATCATCGACAATTACAACAGGTTTAATAAATTCATCCGTTACACCTTCGGAATAAGAATCTTTTATAGCTTTTAGAACATTGGTATAAGGCTTCCCTCCACCATCGACCATAAGCTTGTATCCTTCATTAATACGATCCCATCGCTTATCACGATCCATTGTATAATATCGTCCGATCAGAGATGCAATCTTGCCATTGGAGGTCTTCAAATGTTCAACAACTTCCTTCATAAAACCATATCCGCTTTTGGGGTCGGTATCACGTCCATCGGTTAGAGCATGAATAAAAACATCTTTAAGATCATGCTCTTTTGTTAAGTCGCATAACTTAAACAGGTGATGACTCATGGAATGAACACCTCCGGGGCCAATTAATCCAATAAAGTGAACTGCCTGATTATTTTGTTTTGCGTATTGGAATGCATCGACTAAGGTTTTATTCTCCGAAATACTGTTATCCTTAATCGATTTATTTATTCTTACCAGATCCTGGTATACAATTCGCCCCGCTCCAATATTCAGGTGTCCCACTTCCGAATTTCCCATTTGTCCTTGCGGTAATCCAACATCTTCTCCACAACTTAATAATTTTGAATTCGGATAATCTGCAGCCAATTGATCCATATTAGGTGTATTGGCTTGCCATATAACATCACTTTTACTCTTATTGCCTATGCCCCATCCATCAAGAATGATCAATATTGCTCTCTTCATATATGAAATAGTTTATGTGAAATATATATCAGTCAGGCATGATTTCTGAAAAACAGGTTACAAAGATAAGCATTACTCCTTTCCCTGCAAAATCAGTAAAAGCAGATTACCAGAGATGTTTACTTAAGGTAATCTGCCGCTAAAATTTTACTATCTTGCAATGCAAAAACAGGAATAGATTTTGCATCTGCCAAGTTGATACTAACCTTATCTGAATAAAATGATATTATCTTAAAAGAAGTGAGCCATAACCACCTATTCATTTTTCTTACAGCTTTTATTTTTCATTTACTATCCTGCAGCCAGGAAGAAATATGTCAGGATCCGGAGAGATCGCTTGTGAACCTTGGATTCTACAAATATGAAGATGGCATAGTAAGCGATACTACTCTGGAAGCTATAGCTATTAAGGGAATTGGAGATCCGGATACTCTTGCAAACGACACTGCCTCAAAAATAAAATCTATTCAGATCCCCCTTCCTCACGGTATAGACTCATGTTCATTCGTTTTTTCATTTGCAATTGTCGATACCAATTATATTTATGATACTGTTCCAATAGTGATTGTGATTTTTGATCATACTCCTGATACTTTAATAGTGACCTATCCGGTCCCTGATACTATTTTACATATCGATCCCATTCCCGAAATACTGTATTTTTATGATCCCGTTCCTGTGGCAACTCCTTTTATATCACATTATATCGATGATACCGTAAATTTTACATTTTCAAGAGTACAATATATGGTTTCTGCAGAATGTGGATTTTCTCATCTATACCAGTTATTGAATGTAAGTCATACGCATAATGTTATTCATTCAATGGAGATCATAAATCCTGAAATAAATCCGTTTAATGAGGAGAATATCAAAATATTGTTTTAGCCTGTTGCTATGCTTTTTATCTGTTGTCCCGACTTATTCGCAGGAAGAACAGGACATAGAAAAACCAAGAGTGAGAGGTCTGAGATTTGGGGTTGATCTTTCGCGATTCACTTTGTATTATTTTGAACCTGAACGGACTGCATATGAATTTTCTGTTGATTTTGAAACCGTGAGAAACCTGTATCCAGTCGTTGAATTTGGCTTACAGGATATACAGATGGAAAAACCTATATATACTTATCAGTCAGAAGGTTATTATTTCAGATTCGGTATTGATTATAATTTCCAGAAGAAACAAAGCATTGACCAGTATGAAATGGTTTTTGCAGGATTCAGGTACAGTTTTTCGAAGCTAAGTCATTCTGCAGACAATATTCTTATTATAGATGATTATTGGGGAGACTATTATGCTCCGGCTGTGCCCGAAAATACAAGCTATGCTCACTGGTTTGAAATAACCAGCGGCATAAGGGCAGAGCTTTTCAGAAATTTCTTTATTGGCTGGTCTTTCAGAGTAAGGATACTTTTAGCACAAACAAAAGATCATGTGATGGAACCTTACTATATTCCCGGTTTCGGGAGAGGAAATAAAAGAGCGGGTATAGGATTTAACTATTCAATTTATTACAGAATACCATTAATCAAAACTATACCAAAGGTCCGGCAAGAAAATTAACTCTACCAACTCTTTTTATTTCCAATAGCAAAAGTACGAAGAAGGTGAAAACCAAAATAAATGTCTCCGTTTTTCCATTTCCCGTTTGCTTCGGTTAAAAAGCCTGATTCAAACCACGGCTGTGAGTTAGAGAATACCAGTTGAAATACATGTCCTTGATAAAAAAGAAAGTAATGCAACTGCTGGCAAAAATAAATGTCCTTTCACTTTAAAAAGTGAACTATAAGTTTTTCTCTTATAGTTTACTGGTCTCATAATTAAAATTAGAATAATTTAACTATACCCAAGTTGCCAAAAACATACATCGATGAAAAGAATCACTTTCTTTATTTGTCTCCTTTTTTACTCATCCCTTACAATCCTTTCGCAATATACACAGACAATAAGAGGAACAATAAAAGACAAGGATACCCGACAGCCACTTCTGGGAGTGAATATTGTAATCGCATCAACCGATCCTCAAAGAGGTACTACAAGTGATCTAAAAGGTATTTTTCGCTTTGATGAAGTACCAGTCGGCCGGTATGAAGTTCAGTTCTCCTATCTCGGTTATAAATCAATGAATGTTGATATTAATCTTTCCTCTGCTCAGGAGGTTGTTCTCGAGATCGAATTGACCGAGATGGTGTACCAGGGCGATGAGGTTGTAATTAAAGCTACTCAAAGAAAGGACAAACCTATAAATCAAATGGCACAAATCAGTGCACGTTCCTTTACCGTTGAAGAAACTGAAAGATATGCAGGCAGCTGGGGCGATCCTGCACGAATGGCAAGCAACTATGCAGGAGTTATGGCCGCGAGTGAAGCCCGTAATGATATTATTATAAGGGGGAACTCTCCGCTCGGACTATTATGGAGATTAGAAGGGCAAAATATTCCAAATCCAAATCATTTTGGTGCTTTCGGTACTACAGGAGGTCCAATAAGCATGCTTAATAATAATCTCCTGCGCAATTCCGATTTTTATACCGGTGCATTTCCTGCAGAATTTGGTAATGCGCTTTCAGGTGCCTTTGATTTAAATATGCGCTCTGGCAATAATCAGCAACGGGAATATCTCGTACAGCTGGGGCTAAACGGAATTGAGCTGGGAGCAGAAGGCCCTTTTTCCAAAAAACATGATGCTTCCTACTTAATAAATTATCGGTACTCCTTTCTCGGATTAATGCAAAAATTAGGGATTAATTACGGCCCGGAAGGTACAGTTCCCGAATACCAGGATATTTCTTATAAAATTGATCTGCCCACAAGCAATGCCGGCAGGTTTAGTTTATTTGGAGTAGCAGGCAACAGCAACGTAAAAACTTATGACAGTAAAAAGGACTCCGTTTCTGATTTTGTCAACACAGATTCCGGCAGTGATTTTAGTTTTCATTCAGGAATGATTACAAATGGTGTTAATCATGTTTATTCATTTTCATCAAATACCTTATTGATAAGCAGACTGTCTGTCGCAGGAAGCTTTTCAAATTATAAATACGATTCTGTATCAATTATTGATAGAAGTGTGACCTTATATGCAAGAAGCAAACTGGTGGAATGGCAATATTCTGCAGGAACAGAAATTAACTCAAAGATCAATACACGCAATCATTTGAATATAGGAATAAAAACGGATGTATACAGTCCTGCTTTTCGTGATAGCACTCTTCAGAATGATAGTAGTTACAGAGTTGGCAGCAAAGCTGATGGAACAATGGCTTTATTTCAGGGTTACGCCGAATGGCGCCACAGGTTAAACAACAATATTACTTTTTACTCAGGATTGCATTCCCAGTATTTTGCATTAAACGGCAGTTTCAGTGTTGAACCTCGAGCAAGCATCCGCTGGCAATTTTTAAAAGGACAATCGTTCAGCATAGGGTATGGTTTGCACAGCCAGCTGCAACCCCATCAATTGTACTTCTCGCAATCGTACAATGATATTACAGGAGAATATAACGAATCTACGAACAAGGATCTTGATTTCACAAAAAGTCATCATTATGTTTTTGGTTATGACTACCTCATTAAAAAAGATCTGAGATTCAAATTCGAGACCTACTATCAGCAGATTTATAACGCTCCCGTTGAGCAAATTCCGTCTTATCATTCACTGCTTAATTACGGGGCCGAATTTTATATCCCGACATACGATAGCCTGGTGAATGAAGGAACAGGCAAAAATTATGGAGTTGAATTTACACTTGAGAAGTTTTTCTCAAACAATTATTATTTCCTGATCACAACATCAATTTTTGAGGCCAGGTACAAAGGCAGTGATCATGTTGAACACAATTCAGCCTTTAACAATAACTATGTTGTAAATATACTGGGAGGCTACGAATTCGAATTGGGAAAAAATACCTTCCTCGCTGCAAGTCCAAAGTTTGTTACTGCAGGAGGCAATCGATATACTCCTTATACTATTGAACAAGATAATTCGGGCAGGTACTATATGGATTATGATCACGACCGGGCATACGAAGAACAATATCCCGCTTACTTACGTCTGGATATCATGGTCACGCTCAGATGGAATTCAAAAAGAACGATGAATGAATGGATTGTTGATTTTCAGAACATAACCAACAATGAGAATATCTATTACAGATCGATCGACAGATTAACCGGTGAAGAAAGCACTACCTATCATCAGAAATTTGCATGGCTGATGATGTGGAGAATGAGATTTTAACTGGTGCTTTATAGAAAGCCCCATTTTAATAAAGACTATAGGATTAGTATAACTATTTAACTATCCGGCTTTTTTTTTAAACTAAAAGTAGATTATTTTGTTAATTCAACTAAACTAAAACTAGTTACAATGAAATCTATAATTACTTATCTTTTATTGCCTTTAGCGTTCGGATTATTACTCGCCTCGTGTTATCCTGACGGACCGGAATACACAAGCGATTATGATCTTGTTGGTTCAGCTTATGATCCAAATTTTGATTTTAATGCTGCCTCTACCTTCATTTTGCCTGATACAGTCGTGTTTGTTCAGGATGATAATGATGACAGGGAGTATCT
>DAOUOU010000012.1 GCA_030626465.1 Bacteroidales bacterium | reverse complement strand
GATTCCATGATAAACCAGCCCAGATTGTTATTAATCATAGGCCCCCAATGAGTAGTGGAATGTCGTCCGTATGGTGCGGTAATCATTAAGAGTATCGGAAATAATAGAATTGCAATTCCTATCCAGGCAAGTACTACAATTGAAAAAAGTTCTTGTGTAATCATATTAGTCTATTAAGCCCTGCTGCCGGTACCACTGAAAGGTGTCATTCAATGTCTCTTCAAGAGGACGAGGGCGATAGGTAAGTTCACGTGCAGCTTTTTTACAGGATATATATCGTGGTGAATTTTTTAAAATATCAAGTGATTCTTTTGTATAAAGAGGGTGCTCCTTTCTTATGGATGCATACAGTCCGATAAAAGGTCTGCCGAGACGTGCTAAAAACATCGGAGCTATATATTTTGGGATTTTCTTTCCACTTATTCTGCCAACCATTTCAGAAAGTTCTTTCAGGCTATAGTAGTGCCCCGACAATAAATAGCGTTCTCCCCTTCTGCCCTTCACGGCAGCCTGTATTGCACCCTGTACAATATCTCTTACGTCGACCCAGTCGTATCCACCCCTGATAAGCATGGGAAGCTGATTTGAATATATTTTAATCAATGCCTGACCCAGATAGGACGGTTTAAAATCGTAAGGACCAACAACAGCAGTTGGGTTTACAATAACTGCATCAAGATCTTCAGAGGCTGCTTTGAGTACAACTCTCTCACTATCGGCTTTTGAAAGATCATAAATCATCTTTGTACTTTCCACCAGCGGGCGGTTCTCGTCAAGAATCTGATCAAGAGGATAGGCATTTAACGCATGTATACTGCTGAAATGCACCAGTCGTTTAATCTTTTTTTCTTTACAAATCTTTACCAGGTTTCTGGTGCCATTCACATTTGTCTCATAAACAAGATCTCTATCTTTCTTATCGATAGCTATTTTTGCTGCCAGATGATAGACTATATCAACATCATCGCACAACTGATCTATTGAATCAATATTCAGCAGATCTCCATTAACAATGTCAACGTTTAAGCTTCTTAGGTCGTTTTCGAAATTGTGAAGAAGAACTTTAACTGCTATTCCCTGATCTGATAATTCCCTGGCAAGACAATTCCCTATATGTCCACTGGCACCTGTAATAGCAACTTTCATTATGTGAGAAAATAATTTGGTACGTTTCAGATCTATCATTTGTATCAGAGCCTAAAACTACAACAAATATGTATTCAACATACCTGATAGGTGATTTTATTGTTAACGCTCCGGAACGACCCATAAACACAAGGAAAGTCAGTCAAAGACTTGTCTGAACAGAAAAAACCGATTGGTGTTGTAATGCCGGAAATACAAGGACGCACAAGAATAATTATTAAATATGTATTTTCACACTATCGCAAAACAATACTGAAAATGAACTACAATAACCAGGAAAAAGTAAGTCCAACATACAACTACCAGGATTACCTTCTGTTTCCCAGACTAGATACTGTTTTCAGCAGATACCAGGATTTGATTTTTTATATCTCACTCGGTTTGCTACTGGTATTTGGAATTCTTCTGTTTGACGTTCGAATAAGTGAAGGCGGTGATGATTCAGACTACTTGTTAAACGCTAAAAAGTATATTGATGGAGTCTCTTTCCCGGCTTTTCATGGCACCCTCTATTCAATTATAATTGGATGGTTGATTAAACTGTTCGGTTTTCATCTGGTATTTTTTAAGATTCTTTCTATGTTGTTTCTATTCGGGCATCAGATAATTCTTTATTTTACATTTCGCAATCGCATATCACCCTTCTTATTAAGTTCTGTTATTTTAATTATAAGTTTAAGTAATGGTATCATCTATTTTGGTAGTCATACTTATACGGAAGCCTTCTATATGTTCCTGCAATCCTCACTATTCTTTTTAATGGTAACATATTTCCTTGATAGGCCCAACAATTTCAATCACATCCTGAAATTCTGGCGGACATACCTGATCTTGGGATTGATTCTCTTTGTAATGGCCAGTACCAGAAATGTAGGTTTAGCAGGACTAATTGCAGTAATTTTTTATTTTCTTTTTGAAAGAAAATTTATTCCGGCTTTATATAGTCTGATAGCATACCTGATCTTCACAATACCTTTCTCTCTCTACAAAAGATTAGTCTGGAATATTAAAGGTTCTGACGGTGTAGCACTTATGGATGAAATGTTGATGAAAAATCCATATAATATGACTTTGGGAAAAGAAAATTTTACAGGTTTGCTCATACGTATAGTTGAAAATTCAAAAATTTATTTATCCCGGATATTTTTACAGGAGATTGGTCTGAAAAATACAGCAAGTGCAGAAACAAGTATCTTTTTAACATTCATTCTTGTAATAATCATAATTATAGGCCTTGTACTTGCTTATCGTTCCGGGAAAAAAATTATACAGCTGGTAATTTTATATATTGGTATTTCCCTTGCTATCACCTTTATTTCACTTCATCAGTTTTGGAGTCAGTCAAGATTAATAATCATTTACATTCCGCTTATGCTTTTATCTTTTTCATGGACCTTGGCTAGAACAGGAAAAGTCAGAAAGTTAGAATTTTTCAAGGTCATTGCTGTTTCTTTGCTTGGCCTGATAGTACTGAAAAGCCTTATTCTTACCACACAGGAAGTAAAAGTGCGTCAGGAAGTTCTTAAAAGGAATCATAAGAGGAATAAATTCCAGGGCTATACCCCTGATATTGCAAATTTTTTAAAACTGAGTGAATGGGCATCTGAGAATGTGCCTGAACAAGTGATGATAGGATCAAGGAAAGCATCAATGTCTTTTATTTACGGGCATGGAAGGTATTTTTATCCAGTGTACAAGCTTCCTTTTGAAGAGACTGAACTCATTCTGTCGTATGCCGATTCAAGCACTAAAGAGATATTTTTTGTTGATGATATACATTTTGTAAAAAAACCTGTACAGCAAGTACTTCTGCTAAAACAATACTTATATGCTCTTATTTCTTTTGACGATGCAGTCTATAGCTTATTTCTTGTCGATGAAGAGATGATCTCTCCAGTTGATTCTTTGCTGAATGAGTTAAAAATTCAACCTGTACGATCCGTGCACCAATTCAGGGAAGAAGTCGTGGAAAAGGCCGATAATACTTCTGCTGTTGTCCCTGAATTGCTCTTAAAAGAACTTAAGGAAAATAATGTGTATTATCTTATCAATGCAAGTCTGAGACTTGACCGGAGTAAAAAATCAAACCTTAAAATAAACACTGTTGAACGCTACATGATCGCAATTAATGCCAAGTATCCCGGCATCTTTAAAATGGTCAAACAAATTGGACATAACAACCAGGAACCAGCCAGACTTTTTTATATCGACTATCAGAAATACCATTTAGACTGATTCTTTTTAATACGAATAAGATGAGAATGTTCGCATTTTTCCCTCTATTCACCATTTGCTGTTTTTTTTCTGAGAACAAATAAGAACAGCAAAATGTTGAATGACAGATCCATTTAGATGAAAAAAAACCAGTAAGCAGGAAAATTGTATTCGCTTCAGAAGATCAATACCTTGCCAGAAATGTCTTCAGGGCGTTCCAGTATTGCTCACTCTCCGGAAAAGCACTCCATAATGCTTTTGCTCCATGTTTTCCGCCCATATTAGGAAGAAATGAGACCTTGGTTTGCACGGGAATAGCATTGTAAATCTTCTGCCAGCTTTCACTCTCTGTACGTGAAGAGGTGATAAATACCGGGCATTTAATTTGCGATGCAGAAGTTTGAATAATATCTCTGCTCCATCCGAACTTAGAGAAATACTCTCCTGGCGAAAATGCGACCACGCCTGAAATCCCTTTCGGAAAATCACCTGCCAGCTTGAGTGCCAGGGAGGAAGAGTAAGAACTTCCCAGTAATATTATTCTGGTGCCCGGATATTTATTTTTCACATAAGATACAGCTGCTCTCATATCGGTATAGGCATCTGTATAACGTGTGGGTTTGTTTATACTATCTGCAAATTTCCAGGTTTTGTTTTCAATGCCGTTTACAGCTTCTCCACTTCTCAGATCAACAGCCATGCAATTAAATCCCATAGCATTCAGTTTAGGTGCAATCTCAACATATTCACCTCTGCTGTAATTGGCCTGGTGGTATAGAATGATGAATGGTGAGTTTGAAGGATTCGGCGCATAGATATCAGCTGTCACTATTACTTTGTCAAAAGTCTTAAATTGAACTGTTTTGTCCTGTGGCATGGCAGAAATGCCAAGAAGAAAAGCTAAAGAGCCAACAATCCATTTTTTATTATTCATTAATTTGCTGATCATGTCAAAAAGGATTTTGGATGTATAATTGATTAGTAATTTATTAAAAATTCCTGACATAGGCATAATACTTCTCTGAGAAAACTTGATTTAACCCGATCAACTGTCACAGTTACTCTGACTCAACCCAATTACGATGAAGACAGTGAACTGGAGATAGAATTTCTGGAACTGGAAGAAAACTAATTGAAAATCTTACATAAGAAAGCTACTTATTGTATAGTCTGGCAGGAAAATTGTTTCTAATTGAAAAATAAAAATTTATGCAAATGAAAAAGTTACAAATTTTCGTCCTGTTTGCTGCATTGATGCTACATCAATTCCCTCTCGATGCTCAGTTATGGAAGAAGGTTGATAAGGCACTTACAATAAAAAGCAAAGATCTGACTTCCGAAGATGCAGTTGCAGGCATCAAAGAAGCACTTATGAAAGGAACAGACAACAGTGTTGACCTGGTTTCTGTAAAAGATGGCTATTTTGGTAACCGGGAGATTAAAATTCCTTTCCCTCTCGAAGTCAGGACTATAGAAGACAAAATGAGGGCTATAGGACTTGGAAGTGAAGTAGATAAGGTAGTTTTAAGTATTAACCGTGCTGCAGAAGATGCCGCCAATGAAGTGAAACCCATCTTTATTTCAGCAATCAAAGACATGAGTATTTCAGATGCCATTGGTATTGTGAATGGCAATGATCATGCTGCAACAACTTATTTGAAGAAGAAAACAACCAGCGAACTCAGTGTAAAAATCAAACCATTGATCGAAAACTCACTCGAAAAGGTTGATGCTACAAGGTACTGGGATGATCTGATAAGAACATACAACAGTATACCTTTTGTAAAAAAGATGAATCCCGACTTATCCGAATATGTTACAGAACAGGCAATTGAAGGGCTATTCATCATGATTGCCAGGGAAGAAGAAAAGATCAGAAAAGATCCGCTTGCACGTACCTCAGAACTTTTGGAACGAGTATTTGGTAATTAGAGTTTTATAACCATAGACGTTACTATTTATAAAATGCTATTATATAGGTAGCATCGTCTATATTTTTTCCTTCAAGTTTTTCCTTAATTAAATTCTTTATCTCACTTATTTCATGTAGGTTAAGCACATTTATGAAATATGTTCTCTCCTCTTCCATAAAGCTGTAGAATCCATCCGTGCAAAGTAAAATTCTCTTCTTCTCCCTTTGTATTTTCTGAACACGAAAATCATCTCTGTCAATCCTTTCAATTCCCAGGCATTTCGTAAGTATATTGCTTCCCGGATACAATGTATCATCATTGGTTACCGGGAGAGCATCCTTACTGCCAAGGAGATATACCCTGGAATCGCCCAGGTTGGAGACAATGATAGTATTGGTATCTTTTTTCAGGATACATGCCGCGCAATAGGTTGTCAGAGCATCTTCCCAATTGCTATGAAGAATACATTGTTGTACTTCATACATCAAGGCTTTCAGATCAAAGGAGTCTTTGCTGACAAATGCCCTGTGGTTTTTCGATATATAATCAATCGCTGTATCTACTCCTTTTTTCGGGTTAAGAGAACGACTGACTCCGTCGAAAATAAAGAGAAGGATATAATCCGGTTCATCAACCACCAGAAAACCATCCTGGTTTTCTACATGGGTTGTTCCCATGACAGAGTCTGTTGCATAACTGACCATATAGTTATATAAAAACTAATATTAGTATAAAGATAATAAACTTATAGAAATCAAAATATTAATAATTGAAAGATAAATACAAACTTTAACTATTTAAGTCAGACTTTGTATGCGATGTGCAAAAACCACTATCCAAAGAATATAAATACTGCTTCATTTGAATTCGTGTATACACTGAACAGGTAATCAGATAATATACAATTATTAACAACAATAGAAAAGTTTTCATACTCAATTTTCAATTCTTTGATTTATTGTTAGATTTGAAAACAAATTAAAAGCATATGAATTACGGCCTTATAAATGTACTGAAACTACTGGGTTCACTTGTTCTGTTCCTATATGGGATGAAACTGATGAGCGAGTCGTTACAAAAAGTTGCAGGAGACAGGATGCGCAATATTCTTGCGGCGATGACTTCCAATACATTCAAGGGCATTCTCACCGGATTTATTATTACAGCAATCATACAGTCATCTTCCGCAACAACGGTGATGCTGGTTAGTTTTGTGAATGCAGGGTTGGTATCCCTGTTGCAATCAATCGGTGTTATTATGGGGGCTAATATTGGTACGACAGTAACCGCATGGTTAATATCCATTCTAGGATTTAAGATAGAAATAAGTCAGCTTGTATTGCCATTGCTGGGAGTTGCCTTGCCTCTGGTATTCTCTAATAACAGAAGGAGAAGTAACTGGGGCGGCGTGATCATAGGTTTTGCCACTATTTTTATCGGATTGGATTTTCTGAAAGACTCAACGCCTGATATTCATAACAATCCCGGGTTCATGGTATTTCTTTCCCGGTTTTCAAATTTGGGTTATTGGTCCCTATTGATTTATCTTATCATTGGTGCCTTAATCACCATGTTGATTCAGTCATCGAGTGCCGTTATGGCATTAACACTGGTCATGTGTTATAACGGGTGGATTTCTTTTGAGATGGCTGCGGCAATGGTTTTGGGACAAAATATTGGTACCACTGTTACAGCTAATCTTGCTGCAATAATAACCAATACAACTGCTAAAAGAGCTGCGAGGGCGCATCTTGTGTTCAATGTATTGGGAGTAGTAATTGCTTTGATCCTGTTTCATCCCTTCCTGAAAATTGTTGACTGGATTTCAATAAAAACAGGGTCTTATTCGCCTTTTCCCGTTGAAGGGCAGACAATTCAACAAACTTCTGAAGCAATACCTGTGGCCTTAGCAGTTTTTCATACCATATTCAATACAATGAATACCCTTTTATTGGTTTGGTTTATACCCATTATTATGAAAGTGGTCGAATGGATGGTACCACAAAAAGAGGATGATGAAGAATTCAGGCTAAAATACATAAGTACCGGCCTCATGACAACCAATGAACTATCAATTTTACAGGCTAAGAAAGAGACCCTTGTGTATATTGAACGAATAGAAAAGATGTTCCAGTTTGCAAGAGAGCTTATTGTGAGTAAGACTACAAAAAAGATTAATAAATTATTACAAAAAATTAATAAATACGAAGAGATTTCAGATCGAATGGAAATCGAAATCACCAATTATCTGACAAGAATATCTGAAGAACCTGTCAGCACACACGGATCGGAAAGTATTAATCTTTTACTATTTATAATAACCAATGTTGAAAATATTGGTGATGCCTGTCATAGCGTAGCACAGTCAATGGAAAGAAAAATTGATCAGAAAATAAGTTTTTCCGATGATATTGATAATAACTTTAAAGTACTGACTGACCTGGCTAAGCTTCAACTTGATGAGGTTATAAAGAATCTTAACAATCACAAAGAAGAACGTACATTTGATAAGGCCCTGGCGATAAATGAAAAATTGATTAAACAAATGATAAAATTCCGTAATGAGCACTTCAAAAACCTGAAGAAAGGAATCTATAAATGCAAAAACGGTATCATCTACTCTGATATTTATAATGAGCTGGGTAAAATAGGCAACTATGCCTTTGAAATCAACAAATCGATGTTCGAAGTACTCGAATATGCCTGATCATTATTCTTTCTATAAGAACTGGCAAAATTCCAAGGGTATACTTTATTACCTTTTAAACAATTTATCGGTCACAACATAATCCCTGCAAGAACATTGAATTATATACAGGCCTTCAGACAGCTCTGATATGTTAATGCTTTGTTTTTCAATTGGTTTAGATAATAAATGCTTTGATACTACCTTACCATTCAAATCTAAAATAACCACCCTTATCGGTTCCTGAGGATATTCATTGAATTCAATGTTCAGTACACCCGGACAAGGATTTGGATAAAATTGTATTCGATCTGAACGAAATCTGTTTATTCCCAGGTCATTTACACACTCTGCCAGATAAGCAGTTTCCAGAACCTTAAAGGGTGATGTTTTTGCCGTTGTGAAGTATAACCAGCTGGTGCCATCCAGGCTCGACCATTTTTCTGCCCATATCCCTGCAACTCCGCCAATATCGTCGTTATAATGAGGGATTGAACCATCGGAATTAATATAGTGACGAATGCTGGTAAACAAACCGGTACTGCCCGGACCTCCTGCAACGATATATGATAATGTACCTTCATACCAAACCGCCACCGGTCCTATACCATCCAGACCGTAAGGTTCTCCCGGTCCTCCTGTATACATAAGTCGCCCTGCCAGTGAGAGGGCATTTAGCGCCTCAGTTTCGTACCCTCTGTTGTATAAGATATCTCCAAGCCAGGTATTTGTAAACAGCACCACACGATCTGAATAATTCCCTTCCTGCCAGTATTTCAGTTGCTCATTCCATGCAGCATTATGAATATAACTGATCAGGGCTTCAGCCATATCCGTCTCGTCCAGTTCCAGCAATGCCCCTATCACGGCAGCATAAGCCTCACTACTGGTTACTTCCATCCTTTGTCCGTTAAGAACATTTAAGGTATAAAGTTTACCGTTGGGATCGATAAGCGATTTTATAAAATCAGTACCTGACTGAACCGCCGGCATTACGGTGCAATCTTCCGATTTCTTAAAATAGCTGTACAAGCCTGTGAGCATCCAGGGAAAATCGCCCATCCATATTGTCCCATCATTTTCGTGCAACACGGCAATGTTGCCTGTGTAGCTGTTCCATGCTCTGGGCCAATACCCTTCAGGCTCCTGGTTCGATGCAAGAAAATGAGCGAGATTTGTCGCGGCTTCAGCATATGCATTTACCGGATCGCCATTCATCCACTCGCCTTCCATGCACAATGCTTTTAAAGCCAGTCCCTGACCGTATAACCAGGATAAACCATCCTCTATCCATGTTGTAAGCAGCCCTGTTTCTGTCTGTCTGTTGAGAATATAATCTATTGCCCCTCTTTTTATCTTATCCAGAGTATCAGGATGTATTGCTAAGGTGTCAATCTCCACAGCCCTTGTCCAGGAACCAACAGAATCAGCAACGAAGTTTCTGAAAGAGACGACACCAGAATCTGCTTCAATATTATCACCCCAGGGATAGGATTTAATCCCAAAAGAAATGACTGTGACAGAATCCCAGTTAAATTCATCAGGAATGTAAAAGTCATTATCATACTTATGTAAAAACAGTTTGTTTATCCATCTGTCAACACACAGTATCGCATCTTCTCCCCACCTGGTAATGGAGGCCTGTCTTGGCCCGTTCTCAAACTTGATCTCGATAAGTTGGTTGCTATGACAGGGATACTCTGCAGGACAGGTACTTCCATGCATATCGTAACCAAAAATATCAACATTCATCAATGAAACAGGTTCATCGAAAACATAGTAGCATTGCACCCATCTGTTTGTACCGGGAGCCATTTTCCAATGAATGTTTAAGCTGGTATCACCGGCTGTCACACTACATTCGTTTCCTGCTTCAGCATTAGTCGTCCATCTGGAGGCATTATAAAAGTCAGCAGCAGGAATCACTTCCTGTCCGGTCCATCCCAGAAAGCTATTCTTTGTCTGATTAAAAGCAATGTTCGAATCAAAAAGGAATACAAGTACTGCCAGATGAACACAAAAGTTTTTCATTAGGAATCAGGATTTGATTGTATATGTTTTACAATACTATTTGAAAATTAGAAAATATAATTATCCTGGCAAAAAAACCTCCTGGTCAGAATATCAACAGGATGAAAGATAAACGATTCTTAGTGAAATTCAATTGTTTGAACTCCACCAGCTTTCAGTCGGAAGATTTTTACCCGGAATAACGATTTCTCCAATTTTAGGGGTTGTTATCACCACTCCCTCTTCCCTGGCTTTTGCCATTATTCTTTCTATCGGTTCTTTCCAGGGATGAAAAGCCAGATTGTATTTACCCCAGTGAACAGGTAATAAAATTTTTCCGTTGAGATCAAGGTGCGCCTTCACCGATTCTTCAGGTAACATATGTATATGAGGCCAATATCGACCATATGCACCCGATTCCATTAGTGTTAAATCAAAAGGACCATACTTCTCACCTATTTCCCTGAAATGCTTTTCATAACCTGAATCACCAGAGAAAAACACCCTTTGCCTGCTACCCTGTATAACCCACGAACACCAAAGTGTGCTATTATCCTGCCCTTTCCTGCCTGAAAAATGCTGAGCTGGAGTCGCAGTTATTTGAATTCCCTCCAGTACCTTCTTCTCCTCCCACCAATCAAACTCATGAATTTTATTTTGATCTACTCCCCAGCGTTCCAGATGATCTCTTATGCCCAATGGTACCAAAAATGACTTTACTTCAGGATGTATGTATTTGATGGTTTTATAATCGAGATGATCAAAATGATCGTGAGAGATCAGGATCATGTCAGGCACAGGCAGGTCTTCGATGGAAAACGGAACAGACAACTCAAAGGGTTTCGGACCGAATATGTAAAAGGGTGAAGCTCGTTTACCAAAAACCGGATCAATAAGAATGGTGACTCCATCAATCTTTATAAGAACAGATGAGTGTCCCAGCCAGATTACTGAAAGGCTATCTTCCGGAGTGTGATTTGGAAGTACCGGTTTTACAGATGGTAAAGGAACAGCAGGTATTCTGTCAGGAGTTCTTCTGAATTGTTGCCTGATAACCTTCCTTATTGATTTTGGCAACATAACAGGCTTGTCCTCAGTATTTATAAATTTCCCTTCCTCATATAAAGATGACCTGACAATTTTCTGAATTCTCTCCTTGTCGGGTTTCCTTCCAAACTGCGGTGCCAGCAGAAAATATAGATTAATCACGATAACAAAACCTATTAATGATCCTATAATTATGAAAATCAGTTTCTTCTTTCTCTTTCTCTTCATTTTTTTAGTTATGTCAATTGGTTTATCTCAAAATCAAAGGGTGCAATCCATCATTTTGATCGATTGTAAGGCATCTTCCAGCGAACAGGGATTTTCGCCCTCGCCCCTGAAAAATCTGACAACTTTATCGATCATGGGTTGTTGAATATTCTCCGGAAAAGAAAATTCAAAATGCTCTATTCCTTTATCAGTATTTAATTCAAGCACAGGACTGCGAAAAAAAGAGAAAGACAATTTACCTTTTTCGCCAACAATAGTACAACACTCAATATCTGCACTTTTATGAACAGCAAATGACCAAAAACCGTTAAGATAAATATTTTTTTCAAAAAAAGCTTCAAATCTTGTAAGGTCTGGTGCATCATAATTGCTGCCCTGATTAGTCGAAAAACCATTCATCCTGACAGGAATTCCAAAGTACCAGTACATCAGGTCAAGCTGATGTGGTGCCAGGTCATGAAATATTCCCCCGCCTGATATAGTGGGCACTATTCTCCAGTTTTCATCCGAATCAGCCACAAGATCGTTTTGGGGTGTCTGGAAAGTCTGAATTGTAATAAATAAAACCTGACCGATACTTCCAGCATCAAGCAAATTTTTTATTTTATTGAATAGTGGTAATTCTCGTCTGTAATGAGCTGCAGAAGCAGGGAGATCATACTCTATGGAGGCATCGATCATATGCTGACAGGATTTACTATTCAAGGCTACCGGTTTTTCAACATATACAGGTTTTCCGGCCTTAAAAGCTTCCAGGGTATATTCCTCATGGTAAGCAGGAGGTGTGGCTATATAAATGGCGTTTATTTCACTATCGTTAATAAGCTTATCAGCATTATCATAGAATTTTGGAACGTTATGACGAATGGCATATTCTTTAGCCTTATCAGCATTACGTCGCATAACTGCAACAAGATTGGAATTATCGACCTTACCGAAAGCTGGTCCGCTTTTTTTCTCACAAACGTCTCCAGCTCCGATTATACCCCAGTTAACGTCTCCATGAATGAATTTCATTATTGAGTATATTTAGATAAATACTGTCTTATATCAGTAGTCAGTAAGCAGTAATCAGTAAGCAGTAGTCAGTAATCAGTGAGCAGCAACAAGTTTTTCTCTCACATCCCAAATCTTATATCTCACATCTGACTTCTGTCTTCTGTCTTCTGACTTCTGTCTTCCGACTTCAGACTTTTATCTTTTGTCTTCTTTCATTCGCCATAGCCTCTGGTAAAGGCCAGGTGAATCGATGAACTGATTTACTGATTAATTGAAGTTTACAAATCGAAATTCGTCATTTCATCAGTTCACCAGTTCCCCAGTTCATCAATCTTCTGTCTTTTAGGCAACGAGGCAGGAATGGTCGGATCCGGAATAGAAAACTGAGGCATAACCTTCTTATTTAAATAAGCCAGCTTTTCCTGTGTGGCATTCCTTGAAATCACAGAATTTGCATTCATCTCAGTGCCTGTGGCAGACAAAGTATATTTACAGGATTATAAAACTCAAAATTGTCCATGGTGTAAAAAACTTTATAAAAATGACATGACGAATGATAAAAATACTCAAATCAAATTAAAAAAAGGAATATTTCGAAATGCACAGATAAGATGATAGTCAAAACATCGAATGTAAGCCAGGGAGTATATTTTTTATCAGCTTATGATAAGGCTGCCTTTAATCAGGGAGGAAAAATAATACTATTGGATTTAGTATTCCCCGATCACCAGACGATTAAGGCAAGATTTTCTTTATCTATTGTTCAGGGTAGTTCCCGTAAACAATATTGATACTCTTTGGAATAATTTTAAATTCAACGGGCGAGTGTCCTAACGATTCTCCGTCTGCCTCAGCATGAACAACAGGATCAGCATCAACATGAATTACTTTTCCTGTATAACCTTCAATTTTTGGATGTTCCAGGATGGATCCGTCATACAATTTTTTAAGATTTCTGATAATTTCACCTTTTCTCATTTTTTTAATCAGTGTGATATCAAAAAGACCATCATCAGGAATAGCATTTGGTGTCTGCATCATGCCTCCACCGGAATATTTCCCTATTCCAAGGCTCATGGTAAACAGTTCATTATTAATCTTTTGACCATCAATAATAATATGTGTAAGGGTAGGCCTGTAACTCATCAGACACTTTAACAAATTCCAAAAATAGAGAGCATTGCCACCTTTTCCTTTATCCTTTTGATCATTTGTTTTCTTCACAACCAGCGCATCGAAACCTAATCCTGCTATGTTAATGAAATATCGTTTTTCTATTTTTGCACCCTGGCAGAATTCTACTACTCCGATATCCTGCAAACGAAAACTTTTGTTCTTAATAAGTACAATAGCTTCCTCATAAGAAGCCGGAATACTAAACATTTTCCCCCAGTCATTGCCGGTACCAACTGCAATCATACTTAATGTAAGCGATTGCGTGCGACAGATATTCTGATTAAAACACCCGTTTACTACTTCATTCATTGTTCCATCACCACCAACAGCTACAATATTACGAAACCCCTGCCTGATACCTCTTGCAGTTAATTCAATGGCGTGTTTCCTGGCTTTTGTAAATTCAGTCTGATAACTGATTTTATGTTTTTTTAAAAGTGAATCAATGCAATCCCAGTCTTTTTTTCCACGACCCAGGCCGGCATTTGGATTAACAATAATAAGCCATGAATAATCTTTTCTTTTTTTAAGCATCTAATTTTCTGTTTCTTAGACAAAGATCTAAATAATATTGAAACACAAAAATTTCTGAACTTTGGTATAAGCATTTTACAAAAACTATATTTGTTCCGTACAATAAGTAATTCACTATGTCTGTATTATTTATCCTATTCATATTAGTTTCTGCTGTTACTATCTTGTTATTCCTTGTCTTAAAACTGAGAATCAGTGCTTTTATATCACTGCTGCTTGTTGCTATTTATGTTGGGATAATTACCGGTATGCCATTAAAGAGCATTCTTGATAGTATACAACAGGGTATGGGCAGTACTCTGGGATTTGTAGCTGTTGTCGTAGGTCTTGGTGCTATTTTCGGACAAATATTGGAAAGTTCGGGGGGAGCAGAAGTTCTTGCTCACCACCTTGTAAATAAGTTTGGAAATAAGAAAGCTTCCTGGGCAATGATGCTAACAGGATTTATTGTAGCAATACCTGTTTTTTTTGACGTTGGCTTCATTATACTTGTGCCTCTTCTATATGCCCTGGCGCGTGATACAAAAAAATCTTTGTTGTACTATGCAATCCCTTTGCTTGCAGGACTGGCGGTAACTCATAGTTTTATACCTCCAACTCCCGGACCTGTAGCTGTTGCAGAGATTATTGATGTATCTTTAGGATGGGTCATTCTTTTCGGATTTCTTTTAGGCATCCCGACTGCTATTCTTGCAGGTCCTGTTTTTGGAAAATACATAGCTGCGAAGATAGCTGTTTCTATTCCAAATGAGGCCTTGTCGCATGGAGATACAAAAGATAATATAAGCAAGGACAGGCTACCATCTTTTTACCTGATTATATCCATAATAGGTATTCCGCTCCTGCTGATTGTGCTCAGTACAGTTACTGATCTATTTGTCAAGCTCAATACAATTTCATCCTCTTTGCTAACGGACACAATTGTGTTTTGCGGTCATCCTTTCACAGCACTCATCATTGCTACTCTTATGGCAGTGTATTTTCTTGGTATCAGAACAGGTAAGTCAAGGCATGAAATTCTCAGGCTTTCGACAAAATCCCTCGGTCCGGCCGGCATAATTATTCTTATAACAGGTGCCGGAGGAGTATTAAAACAAATGCTTATTGATAGTGGTATAGGTTATGTTCTGGCAAACTCCATTGCCGGTTCAAGCATTTCTCCTATCCTTCTCGCGTGGCTGTTGGCTGCACTTGTAAGGATCACACAGGGATCCGCCACTGTTTCAATGATAACAGCAGCAGGTATTATCGCTCCTGTTCTTGAAGTTCTCAATGTTTCTGAAATTGATCGGGCATTAATCGTGTTGGCGATTGCCTCCGGAGCAACAATTCTTTCTCATGTTAACGACAGTGGATTTTGGCTGGTGGGGAAATACCTGGGCCTTACTGAAAAACAAACCCTCCAATCATGGACAGTCATGGAAACTATTATTGCTGTCTGTGGTTTAGTTTTTTGTTTGATTGCAAGTGCCCTGATAAAATGAAAGGTATTGTCTGCAACAGAAAAACTCAGTTTTCAGGTATCCAATTCCATAAAAAAGGCACAGCATAAAGCTGTGCCTGGTGCGTTAACATTAGTTTCTATCAATCAACGTTTTGGTTGGACTTAACTTTTATCTTACAACGCAAGTATTAATTCTTCGAAAGACGAAAAAGTAACCCTGCCTGATACTTATTTTTAATTATTTCACTAAATACTCAACCACGCAATTCACTATATTCCTAATTGCGACTGCCTGCTTTTTGTTTTGGGGGCTTCCTTCAGTTATGGAATCTCCATAGTCAATAGCAACTTTTTCAATAATCTGATTTTGAAATTTCTCAATCAGGAGATCATCAATTCTGGTGAGGGCTGTTAGAGAATATGTCTGATCAGTTTCTTTCGATACTGCATCCTGCATAACGTTAAGAATGATTTGATCGCCAGTATCAAGGGTAATGTTAATGCTATCACCTTTGATTAATGC
Source organism: Bacteroidales bacterium (assembly GCA_030626465.1). Classification (GTDB taxonomy): domain Bacteria; phylum Bacteroidota; class Bacteroidia; order Bacteroidales; family UBA10428; genus UBA10428. Next base: position 5,791 of record DAOUOU010000012.1, on the reverse strand, counting down.
TAATTCTTGTTTTGACCGGATAACAAAGGCAATCATCAGGGAAGTATCGCCATAGATTGTTGACCAGACATCTACTGAACCTTCTCCATATTTACTAACAAGCGTAAGTGGTTCGGTAATAACCAGGCGTTTACCATCCATACCACTCACTTTGTTTGCCAGGTAATTACATTTTTGACCATAAATTGAAATGGAAAAAAACATTAGTAGTACAACTAAGTTTCTCATGACTCAATAAATTAGACAATTTGCGTTAAATAAGAAGTTAGTCTTTTTGACCGAATATTACAAAAGCTATGTCATATTAATGGTTTAAATCATATTCTTGTATCTTTTCCAAAATTCGAGGTTCAGCGTTTTCGTACATTTCCTTAATAAACTCATTGTTAAAATTATACGTTCTTTCTTCAAGCCTCAACTCATGGATTCTGTCAAACAGCATTTCCCTGGCTAACTGTATGTCCTTTCCATAAATATGGTAGGAATCGGCATGCCAGTTAAGCCTGCCAAGCCTTACAGTTTTCCCGGTACGTTTTTCAATTTCCGCAGCAATGATTTCCTTATTGAATTGTATAAAGCCAAACATATTCATAAAACTAGCACCCCAGGCATCGTTACTTCTGAATCTTATATTACAGTTTAACCAGTATACACCATTTTCATCTTCAGGCATTCTGTACCATAGAGATTGTAAACAAGGGGGATCATAGCATTCCGAATCAAGATTAGGCATCCAGGTGATCATTTGTGCCTGTCGTGTAAAAGGTTGACTTGCAAGCTTTTTTATTACTGCCTCAATCTGATTTATCTTGAAGGGTCCACTTTCTACAGAGCCCTTTTCATTTTTCTCCATCCAGATCCCATATTTTTCCAGTCGGCCATGGTAGGTATATTCCCAACGCGTATCATTAGGATCATTCATGTTCTTCACCCAGTGATCTTTGAATCCTTTCAGCTCAAGCACATATTCCTTTAATTCTTCAATACCACCCGGAAATGCCATATGGATCATAGGTTCACTCTCCGGCTCTTCAATGGTTATGTTCATTGTACAGTCAATACTTAAAGGATCTCCTTCCTTGTCGTATTGGGTTTTAAAGTTCATGCCTTTCTCGTATAATCCTGTCAAAGCTGCTTCAAAAGCCTTTGCCAACGATTTCTCACTTACAGAAATTACCGGTATATTCAACATACTCGTATAATTAATTATTAATTAGGTTTTATCAGATCGAAAGATATTGAATATACTAAACCATTGGTACAGGCTAAGACCAAAAGTTATTATGATGTTATTAACTGTGCGATGAAGAATTACGATAACCCGGTAGCACTTCCGTCAGGCAAAACTTTGATCTTCAGGGCAGCAGGTACTTTAGGTAAACCGGGCATGGTCATGATATTGCCGCAGATAACAACAACAAAGCCTGCTCCTGCTGAGATACGTGCTTCGTTTACAGTAATTTTAAAATTAACCGGTCTTCCCAATAACTTAGGATTATCGGAAAGAGATTTTGGTGTTTTCGCAACACAAACAGGCAGATTTTCATAGCCGCAATCTGCTATCAGATCTATATCAGTCTCAGCTCTCCTGTCGAAATCAACTCCATCAGCTCCGTATACCTGTTGTGCTAGAGTTATTATCTTCTCTTTAATGGGCATTTCGAGCGAATACAGGTAGTTGAGTTCATGTGCTTTATTATCATTAAGACTATTCATTACAGCCTTTGCCAATTCCAGAGCACCCTTTCCACCGTGTTCGAAGTGAGTTGCTACAACAGCCCTAACACCTTGCTTCTCACAAAACTGTACAACAGCTTTAAGATCTTCTTCCTTATCGCCGGCGAATTTGTTAAGTGCCACTACTGGCTCCAGATTGAACAAACGTATATTCTCAATGTGTTTGGAAAGATTTGCCAGACCCCCGTTTTCATTTATTCCGCCATGATAATGAATTGCTTTAGCAGTTGCCACAATAACAACTGCCTGCGGATTCAAACCTGCACTTCTGCACTTGATATGAAAGAATTTCTCAGCGCCAAGATCAGTTGCAAACCCTGCTTCGGTAACAACATAATCGGCCACTTTTAATGCCATCCTGGTTGCAATAGCACTATTTGTACCCTGAGCAATATTTGCAAAGGGACCAGCATGGACAAAGGCAGGTGTTCCTTCCATGGTCTGAACCAGATTTGGATGAATGGTATCTCTTAATAATATTTGCATTGCCCCTTGTGCTCCAATATGTTCTACCTTTACAGGCTCTCCTCTATAGGTAAATCCTATTACAGTACGGGCCAGTCTCTCTCCAAGATTTTTATAATCTTCTGCCAGACATAGCATAGCCATTACCTCTGATGCCGGAGTTATATTAAACCCATCCTGTCGGGGAACACCATGTTTTACACCGCCCAACCCGATAAATATTTCTCGTAAAGCCCTGTCGTTTAAATCAATTACCCGGCGCCAGATAATCCTGCGCGGATCAATACCTAATTCATTACCATGTTGCAGATGGTTGTCTATTAATGCTGATAAAAGGTTATTAGATTTACTTACCGAATACATATCACCAACAAAATGCAGATTAATATCCTCTGCCGGCATAATCTGAGCTTTACCTGCACCTGTTCCTCCTCCTTTTATTCCAAAATAGGGTCCTAATGAAGGTTCCCTCAGACATATTGCTGTTTTATTACCTAGTTCACGAAGGGCATCACCCAACCCGATCGTCGTTGTAGTTTTTCCTTCACCCTGAGGGGTTGGAGTCATGGCCGTGACCAGAATCAGGTTTCCATCGGGATCTGAGCCTCTGTCTTTAAGATGGCTTATCGGGATTTTAGCAATATAATGTCCGTGAGGTAAGATTGATTCGATATCAAAGCCAAGATCTTCTGCGACCTCAGAAATTTTCCTGAGCTTAATTTCTTGATTCGAATAATTCATACTGTTCATGGTAGAATATTTGACGCCTCAAATATAACTGACTTACATGAAGTAAATAAATAAAACAGGATTTTTATTCACTGCCATCAGGATCTATATCAGCCACTGAGAGTGCAGTCAATCTGATCCTCATACTCAACACTTAATAATACCGTCCCAACAACGGATGTTCAACAATAACTTTTCTTAAGGAAAGAATATCAACAATCCCCTGGCTGGCATAAATAATGGTTCCATCTGGTTCTATTAACAATGTGTATGGAAGAGCTCCTTCCCATTTTGGATCAACAATCTCAATAAGTTCATATTTTTCATCCTTATTAAAAATAAAGTTTTGAATGGAGGAATTTTCTTTTTCAAGAAACTCCATAACTTTCTCTCTATTCTCAATTCTATCGGTTGATATCGAAACAAATTCAAAATCACGATTTCCATACATACGCTGCAATTTTAGCAATTCCGGATATTCAATTATGCAGGGAGCACACCAGGTTGCCCATAGATTAATCAATCGCAATTTGCCTGAGTTATTGATAAAAATATTTCTGACACCCTCCTCATCAATATCATTAAGCGTTACAGTTTTATCCTCCCAGTCTTTATTCACTTTATCAGTCCACTCCGATTTCCACGACCACTTAATTGAACATCCGAAAGCCTTTGTTTTTGGATTACTGACAGGTTTTCCTTCAATGAGTTCATCAACAGCAAGACGCATATCTTCGGCATTACCGGTTCCGGGTTTCTCAGAATCATCAATTCTCCCTGTATAACTAAGTTTTCGTTCATTATTAAAAATAAAAATATGCGGAGTTGTGGATGGACCATAAGCGATTGCTGTCTTCTGGTTATCGCCATCATACAAATACGGAAAATTAAAATTCTTATCAGCCGCACGTATAGCCATCTCATCATAAGAATCGTTCAGATCAGAATAACCGCATTCCTCAAGTAACAATCCATAAGCACTATTTGGCATAATAGCTACAAGCTCTACTCCCTTATCCCTGTATTCTTCCGTAAACTGTATGATCCTGTTATCGTAAGCCTGTGCAGTCGGACAATGGTTGCATGTAAAAACTATCACTAAAACTTGTGCCCTTTTAAAATCACTAAGACTGTAAAATTTCCCATTGATATCCGGTAATTTAAAATCGGGAGCCGACGATCCAATTTCTAGTGTTTGTACCTTTTGTTCAGTAAGTTTTTGAGGATCGGGCTTAAAACTTCCAGGTACGTTTTTAAAGTCTTTGTTGGTAATGTTCTTCTCTTTCTTAAGGGTACATGCCTGAAACAGATTCAGGATAAGGAGCATAACAATTGTACAGGCAAGTTTGCTATGAGCACAAGAATACATTTGATTTATCAATTTATAACCACTGAAGTTCATAGGTATAGGATTTTTGGTTTAAAAAAATGACATGTTTATAAATATAAGAATTATCTTCTAACATCTTATTATTCTTCACCTGGAAAAAGTTGAATACTAAAAACATGGTTTTTCTTTGCCGGACTCTGTCAAACCAGATTTTTATGAACCAGGAATTATTAAAAAGTAACTATCAGGGAAGGTAATATTGAAAAAAACAGGATGAGTAAAGGTCTATTCAACATGCAACATCAGATTTTATATTAAAACATTATCATAAGTTTTATATTTGTCTCTCTTTAAACTCATTTATTAATGAAGTTTTTACGAAAGCTGCTAATAATAGTGTACCTTCCATACAGATGGTTATTCTATCTTCCTTTCTTCTTTGTTAATACCCTGTTCTTTGGTATACTGGCTGTAGTTCTTGCCACCCTTGTAAATGAAAGACTCGGCAGTTATTACGGTGGTGTAATATGGTCTCGGTTTAATTCATTTCTTGTTCCAATGCTTGTAACTGTAAAAGGGCGAGAGAATATTAAACCTCAGACATCTTATATCATTGTATCGAATCATCAGAGTGTTTTTGATATTTTTTTGGTATATGGATGGATGGGATTGGATATAAAGTGGGTGATGAAGAAGGAACTCAGGAAAATTCCCGGAATTGGTTTTGGCAGTGCCAAAGTAGGGCATATCTTCCTTGATCGTTCACATAAAAGAGCTGCAGTTGAAAGTCTGGCACATGCAAAAAGAAAACTGGTTAACGGAACATCTGTAGTAATATTTCCCGAAGGAACACGAAGCAAAACAGGAACACCCGGCTCCTTTAAAAGAGGTGCATTTAGGCTTGCTCTCGATCTGAATTTACCGCTTTTACCCGTTACCCTGTTGAATACAAATAAAATAATGCCCAGCGGAACATTGAATATATTACCAGGCAGGGTGAAAATGGTGATTCACAAACCAATTGATGTAAATGGGTTTAGTGAAAGCAATATGAAAGACCTGATTGATAAAACAAGGGATCAGATATGCAGTTTACTGCCTGAAACTATGATTTCTGAATGAACAAAATTTGGTTTTACACGTCATTCATTATACTTTAATTTAAGGTTTATTCATAGGTTATAAGCCGGCATGTAATCGAAACAATTAAAGATTAAACAGAAAATAGCATGAATTCATTCTTTCCGGTGGATAGTATAAGATTGATCACAAACCTGACAAAGAACAGACATGGATTGAAGAGGAACGTGTAAGGTATCTGATGTATTGGCGACGAATTGATCACTTATGGTTTTGATTTACACTCGCAGGACGAGGGAAAATTGAATCCGAACATCCGGATACAAAAATATTATAATACGCATTATGGTAGGTAATTTACAAGTATACAGTTAATCAAATAGAATCAACTTCAATTATGCAAAATACTGAAATCCTTACTCAACTGGCAAAAGATGTACACGAAGGTTT
>DAOUOU010000128.1 GCA_030626465.1 Bacteroidales bacterium | reverse complement strand
TACAATAGTTTGCCGGCTGATAGTATACCCTATATAGATGCGGAAGTAGAAATCAACCAGATTGTTATATACCCTGCATCCAGTGAAGATGCAATATTTGAAGTCAGAGAAAAATTGCTCAACTTGCGTGAGCGAATAGTTAAGGGTGAGAATTTTGCTACTCTGGCTGTGCTATACTCAGAAGGACCTTCGTCAACAAGAGGAGGTGATATTGGATGGGCTTCAAAATCTGATTTGGATCCGACCTATGCCAAAGCAGCATTCTCTCTGAAAAAAGAACAGGTCTCAAAAATTGTGGAATCTTCATTCGGTTATCATCTGATACAACTGCTTGACAGATCGGAAGACAGGATTCATACGAGACACATATTGATGAAACCGAAAATAACTTTCGAAGAAAAAGAAAAAGCTGTCAGTCGTATCGATAGTATCGTAAAACTTATACGGCTGGATACACTTAATTTTGAAAGGGCAGCCATGTATTTTTCACAGGATGAGGATACAAAAATGAATGGTGGATTAAGAGTAAATCCTATGACAGGAAATACTCATTTCAAACTCGACGAATTTGAGACCAAAGAGTATTATATTATAAGAGATCTTAAGATTGGTGAGATAAGTGAACCGTTTGAATCGGCCAACGATAAAGGAAACCTGATTTACAAAGTTGTACGACTCAAATCAAAAACAGAGCCTCACAGGGCCAATCTCAAACAAGATTACGAGTTGCTTTTACAGATGACGATGCAGGTGAAGCAAAATGAGATTGTCGATGAATGGGTTGCAGATAAGATCAAAAGCACCTACATTAGAATCAATGAACCCTATAATGAATGTAGCTTTCGTCTAAAGGGATGGTTAAAGCATTGATTTTCAATACTCCTGAGTATATTAGTTGCAACAGTAATCTGGTGAAACATTTACTGACTGTTTTTGTTTTTTTCATTTTCGTTCCTGTACATTGTCAGAAAACAACCCGTGTTCAATTTTCGGCTGCTACCACCGAGGTGGATGCCAAACTTGGCAAAGATACCAAGCGCTTATTAGGCAATGTGGTATTTATACACGGAGGAGCAAAAATGCATTGCGACAGCGCATATTTTTACACGAAAAGAAATTCACTCGATGCATTCAATAACATCCATATAAACCAGGGTGATACTGTTCATCTGTATGGTGATCATCTCTATTATGACGGTAATACGAAAATGGCCAATGTAAGGAAGAATGTCCGTTTGCTTAACAGGGAAACAACCCTGACAACAGATGCTCTCGATTATGACATTGCAAACAGTATCGGGTATTACACTGACGGGGCTAATATTACAAATGCAGAAAATAATCTTGAAAGTATTGTTGGCTACTATTATACCAGTCAGGATCTTTTCGATTTTCAAGACAGTGTTGTTGTTATCAATCCCGATTACACTATTTATTCTGACAGATTGAAGTACAATACCGAAAATAAGATCACTTACTTTTACGGTCCTACTGAAATATTTAGCGATAGCAGCTATATCTACTGTGAAAGAGGATGGTATAACACGGAAACAGACATTTCACAACTTAATCAGAATGCACTTGTTAAGAATTCCAAGCAGACCGTAAAGGGGGACAGCCTCTACTATGAAAAACTTACCGGATTTGGTCGAGCTGTCAATAATGTGGTAATTATTGATCACAAGCAGGATATTATACTTAAAGGTAATCGTGGCATTTACTATGAAAATTCCGACTATGCCAGACTAACAGACAGGGCCCAGTTTATTCAGATCACCCCGGAAGATACACTATACTTGCATGCCGACACACTGTTGTCTGAACTGGATACATCTGATACAAAGTTTATTAAAGCGTATTATGGTGTCAAAATATTTAAAAGCAATTTGCAGGGCAAGTGTGATTCGATGGCATACTCTTTTGCCGATTCTGTGATCAGGTTATATTATGAGCCGGTTCTATGGTCGGAAGTAAACCAGATATCGGCAGAATATATTGAAATACATACCGAACATAAGCAGGCAAAGACCATGTACCTTGAAAAATCTTCTTTTATCATAAGCAAAGAGGATACCTCAAAATTTAACCAGATTAAAGGTAAAAACATGGTATGTCATTTCAGGGATAATGAACTGTACCGTATTGATGTGAAAGGAAATGGGCAGACCGTATATTATCCTGTTGATGAAGAGGGAATAATGGGTGTTAATAAAGTGGAATGTTCGGATCTCATCATTTACCTGGTCGATGGGAAAGTCAACTCCATCAGTTTTTTAAAAAAGCCGGCAGCCGTATTGTACCCGCTTGATATTGCTCCTATCAATGAACTTATTCTGAGAGGATTTCTTTGGCTTGAGAACGACAGACCAAAAAACAAGGATGATATATTCAGAAAACAAAAAAAGGACTTATAAAGTCCCCTGTTTTAATATTCGTCTTCGTTGAAGAAGAAGTCGTCTTTACTTGGATAATCCGGCCAGATATCTTCAATGCTTTCGTATATCTCACCTTCGTCTTCTATCTCTTGCAAATTCTCGATAACCTCAAGCGGTGCACCGGAGCGAATGCCGAAATCGATCAATTCATCTTTGGTTGCCGGCCATGGTGCATCTTCCAGTTTTGAAGCCAACTCAAGTGTCCAATACATATTCTTGAGATTAAGTTGATTTTCTAAAAATGCTGCAAATATAGAAATTTATACAACTTCTACAATGAGGTCTGCCATGGAATTTCAATTGCCTGAAATTCACGCGACAAAAGCCTTGATAATACAAATAAATAATCAGACAATCTGTTCAAATATTTCAGCAGTAGCTCGGGAATAGTAGTAGAGTTATATAAACTCAAAGTAATCCTTTCAGCACGTCTGCAAACCGTGCGTGCAACATGACAAAAGGATACTGCCGGATGCCCTCCGGGTAAAATAAATTTGTTAAGTTTTGGCAGCTTTTCCTCCATCTTGTCTATTTGTTTTTCTAACCATACGATGTCTTCATTAGAAAGTTTCGGTAATTTTTCATAGAATTCATCATTTCCTGAAGCAAGAATAGCTGCACATACCATTAGCTTATCCTGAATATGTATTAAATTTTTACTTAGTTCTTCATTCGTAACATGATCTCTGACCACCCCTGCATATGCAATCAATTCATCAAGAGTTCCGTAAGCTTCAATTCTTAAATGATTCTTTGGAACCCTTATGCCTCCTATCAAAGCGGTGGTGCCATTATCGCCGGTTTTAGTATATATTTTCATTGCATTGGTTTTTAGGATAACTTATATTCAAAGAAAATGTTTTTAATTGGTAAACTAAACCCACATCTGTTTAAATCTTTTCATTAAAATTTCACAGTATAATTTCCCGGAGTTGTATCAGGTCTCCGAATTACCATACCCATAAAGAATAAATCAATGCTGACATGTGTTCGTGCATCCTTTGCCACGGTTTTCCAGGCTTTCCTCATCTCCTGTGACCAGTGGATATCATCAAAAATGATTGTTCCGCTTTTGACTTTTTCACAGAAATAATCAAAATAGCGTATTGCGGCCCCATACCTGTGGTTGCCATCGATAAAAACAAGGGTTGGATCATTTATCTGTTCGGAAATCTCACCCAGCTTGTCATCAAACCTTCCATGCAGAACTGTGATATTCTTTAAATCGTTTTCATGGAAGACCTGCTTTGCAAATTCGCATAAAATAAAATCTTCCTCAATAGAGATCACTTCTGATGCCGTATTTCCCATGGCCAGATATATAGTGCTCAATCCTATTGATGTTCCCAGTTCAACTATAGTTGCCGGTTTATAAAATCTCGCCAGTCTGAAGAGTAACTTTCCGAATTTTGGTGTCACTGATGATACTCTGGCCAAAGCGCTCACAGGGCGATTATTATTTTTGAAATATTTCGAACCTGCTCCATCATCCTTAATATCCAGTATTGCATCGGAATGATTTAGTCTTTTTCTTATCCTTTTAAAAAATTCGTACTCATTATGCCATGTTTTATCATGAATTACTTTGCTTACCAGTTCATAAACAAAAGGAGACTGTATGCCATGTCCTTTTCTGTGCCTGGCTTTTTGAAGATAACCAAGATAATGCCATAGAGTTAATATCTGACCAATTCTTTTACTGGACATAAATAAATACTTTTTAGGCCGGTTTGATCTGAAGAGTAGATCTCTTGTATGTATTCCTATAATATTCCACGCAAAGAACACTAAGATTTAATACGCAGATAATGTAAAGATTATATTCTGCCAGCTTTTCTATGCAAAAATAGAATTTTATATTTCACCGGATATTACGATATTTAGGCCTGATGGAAAACTTATTGAATACCAGTGTTAAATTCATGAAAGGAATGGGGCCCAAGAGGGCTGAGCTTTTCGCAAAAGAGTTAGGCATTTATACTGTCGGCGATCTTCTGAGATATTATCCATACAAATATATCGACCGTACCAGGATTTACTCTATTGCCGAGATCAGTTCTACCCAAACTCATATCCAGATACGCGGACGCATAACAGCTTTCAGGAAGGAAGGCCCGAAATATAAGCAGCGACTGGTTGCTGCATTCAGCGATCAGACCGGGAGTATTGAACTGGTATGGTTCCAGGGAGCGAAATGGGTAGAGAAAAGCTATGAAATTGGTGTAGAGTATATCGTTTTTGGCCGGCCTGCACTTTTCGGCAGAAAATTAAACATTGCTCATCCTGAGATTGAACCTGCTGCCTTATTTGAGAATAATGTTGGAACCTCATTGTATCCGCAATACAGTCTTACAGAAAAACTTCGTGCAGGCTATATCAGCTCCAAAACATTTCAAAAACTGATCTCCGGGATCTTTCAATCCCCTTCTCTTTCAATTCCCGAAAGTCTGCCTGACTACCTGCTTAAAAAATTAAGATTAATGCCCCTTCAGGAGGCTCTGCACAAAATACATTTGCCTTCCAGCCCTGATCAGATAAAACGTACAGAGTATCGCCTTAAATTTGAAGAGTTATTTGGTATCCAACTAAAAATACTCAGACAAAAGATCGGTCGCTCACAACATTTCAAAGGCTTTGTGTTTAAAAAGGTCGGGGATTACTTCAATAACTTTTATAAGAATAACCTGCAATTTGAGCTAACGGAAGCGCAAAAAAGAGTCATGCGTGAGATACGTACCGATCTCGGATCGGGCAGACAGATGAATCGCTTGCTGCAGGGAGATGTGGGCAGCGGAAAAACAATTGTTGCTTTCATGTCAATGTTGCTTGCCCTTGATAATGGATACCAGACCTGCATCATGGCACCTACCGAAATTCTCGCAATGCAACATCTCAACACTATAAGGAATTTACTGGGGAAACTTCCATTACAGGTAATGCTTCTCACAGGTTCAACAAAAAAGAAAGAACGAGAAATTATTTATTCTCAACTTCAGGATGGATCCCTTCACATACTTATCGGCACTCATGCTTTGCTGGAAGATCCCGTTCAGTTTGCCAATTTGGGTATGGTAGTAATTGATGAGCAACATCGTTTTGGAGTGGCACAACGTGCACGCCTCTGGAAGAAAAACGTTCAGGCGCCCCATGTGCTGGTGATGACTGCTACTCCCATTCCACGTACTCTTGCTATGACTCTTTATGGTGATCTGGACGTTTCGGTAATTGATGAAATGCCTCCCGGACGTAAACCCATTCAAACATTTCATTTCTACGATTCCAAACGTTTGACCATGTACGGTTTTCTCCGTAAGCAGATAGATCGCGGACAACAAGTGTTTATTGTTTATCCTTTGATTGAAGAATCGGAAAAACTTGATTACATAGCACTTGAAGAGGGGTATGCCGGCATTTCAGAGTTCTTCAAGCCACCGGAATATACCGTAGCCTGCGTGCATGGACGAATGAAAACAGAAGACAAGGAATATGGTATGCGCTTGTTCAAGGAAGGAAAAGCCCATATTTTAATAGCAACCACAGTTATTGAGGTCGGAGTAGATATTCCCAATGCTTCCATAATGGTCATTGAAAGTGCAGAGCGATTTGGTCTTTCCCAGTTGCACCAGTTGAGGGGTCGCGTTGGTCGGGGAGCTGACCAGAGCTACTGTATCATGATGACGGGATACAAACTCTCAAACGAGGCCAGGAAGCGAATAGAAACCATGGTGAACACCAACGATGGCTTTGAGATAGCAGAGGTAGACCTGAAATTACGCGGCCCCGGCGATATTGAGGGAACACTGCAAAGCGGCATACCCTTTGATCTGAAAATATCAAATCTGGCACGCGACGGGCAGATATTGCAGTATGCGCGTAATATTGCCGAAGAGGTGCTTGAAGAGGATCCTGAACTGGCTGATCCGAAAAACCGGTTGTTAAACAAGATACTTAAAGAGATGCGTACCACCCAGTTCGACTGGAGTGTGATTAGTTAGTTATAATGTGCGACTGATCTGTTGGCTGATCAGCTTCTTATCATGTCCATTAGCAAAAAGTTTGTTACATTTAGGTAATAAACAGCAATAAGCAATACTATAGATGAGCAAGGAAAATGTAGAATTTTCTGAAGTAGAAAAATATTTTGTCAACGAGACAAGATCTCAGGGTATACATACAAATGTCCCTTATATTACTGCAGAGAATTTTCCGCTATTAGGATTTCTGACATCTTTGCGATTCCTTGAATGGGTGTCGGAGAACCCGGAAGGTGTAATTAGTCTGCCCACCGGAAAAACACCGGAATATTTTATAGTATGGACGGTATACCTGCTGGAAAACTGGAACAACAAGAAGGGAAAACGTATTCTTGAAAAATACGGACTTGATAAGCTCAGAAGACCGGATGTAAAAAATCTGCGTTTTGTACAGGTCGATGAGTTTTATCCTATAAGTTCCGCCCAACACAACAGCTTCTGTAATTATGTGAAAAGGTTTTACATACATGGTTTTGGTCTCGATCCGAAAAAGGCGCTGCTTATCAATTCCGATACCATTAAACTACCGGAAGGTAAGCATTATACTGAGGTCTTCCCCGACTATAAAGTCGATCTCTCTCTGAGGTATCGCGAGCCGGCAAATGCTGTGGAAATACTGCAACAACAATCGATCTTTGCCATAGATAACTGGTGTTCGGACTACGAAGCAAAAATCCGTACTTTGGGAGGTATTGGCTTTATCCTGGGAGGCATAGGACCCGATGGTCATATTGCATTCAATACAAAAGGCACAGATCATCATTCTGCCACACGACTTACTGCTACTAACTTTGAGACCCAGGCAGTGGCAGCCTCCGATCTGGGGGGTATTGAAATTTCAAGAAATCGTCTGGTAATTACCATTGGTCTGGAAACCATCACCTACAATCCTGATGCCGTTGCCATTATATTTGCTGCCGGCGAAGCAAAGGCGCCAATGGTTCGGGATGCGTTGGAACAAAAACCATCAAACCTCTTTCCTGCCACTTCTTTAAGTAAACTCAAAAACGCACGGTTTTATCTTACAAAAGGAGCTGCATCTTTGCTTACCAGTTCAATTAAAACATATTATAGTGATAACATATGGAACCAGGAAAAGACTGACAGGGCAGTGATTGATTTATGCGTCAAGCTGGACAAATATGGTCATCACCTTACACTCGGTGATCTCAAAAATGATCCTTTCTGCCGTCTGATACCTCAGCTTAACAAAGCAACAGTTAAGTCGGTGATTGACTCAACGGTAAAAAAGATAGAAAAAGGTATGATCAGCGAGGAAAGCCAGGTGTATTACCATACCGGACCACACCACGATGATATCATGCTGGGTATGCTTCCACATATTCATCGTTTGTTAAGAAATGAAACCAATAAGGCTCACTTCTCTGTTTTAACCTCCGGGTTTACAGCTGTTACCAACCGTTTTATGATTAAAGCACTGGATAATACAAGGCGTTTTCTTGACGATGGATTGATCCAGATGACGGAATATCCTGATTTTTTTGAAAAAGGATACAGGTACAAATGGGATAAAGATGTGTATCATTACCTCATCAAGGTAGCATCGGGTGAGCCCTATGAATTACAAAGAGGTTTGTCGCATCGCATTGTGAAGAATATAGTTGGAATCTAT
>DAOUOU010000016.1 GCA_030626465.1 Bacteroidales bacterium | reverse complement strand
CCTGACTGCCATCAAGGCCTACGGGTACGCCTGGCCCTCCGGCACAATAGCTGCCGCCACCGGTAACATTGAAAACAACGGGAAGAGGATCGACAGTGATTACCGCATTGCCATTCATATTATTTTGACATACAGTGGAAGCATTTATGGCCAAAACGGTATAAGTACCGGCAACTGTTTGATTTCCGAAAGATATAGCCGCCCCGGTACCAGCTACAATAGTACCGGTTGGACTGCCATCCCTGTAGAGATGGTAATTGACACCCACCTGGCTACCATCAAGTCCGACTGGCACACCGGCTCCTCCGGCACAAAAAGTTCCTCCCCCTGTTACATTAAAGACTGTAGGCAAAGGATTGACCGTAACAGTAACAGTATTCGTGTTTACAACACCACAAGTGTTTGTTACAATTCTTCTATAGCATCGTGTTTCAGTTAATCCTGCAGGGGGATCGTAGGTTGGATTTGTTGCTCCGGCGATAGGTATCCATACTCCTGCACAATTCGATTGGTACTGCCATGAATAAGTATATGATCCCCGTCCTCCGCTTGGAGCGATCGTATTTGTCAGGATTGAAGGATCACCTCCATAACAAATCTGCTGTGTACCTCCAATCTGACCGGCATTTAGAGAATCAGGAATGCTATCGTGAACACCGTAATAGAAAAAAAGTACCCTCTGGTTGTTTGGCCCGCAATTATAGGAATCATTAACCGTAACAGTATAGGTTCCCTGCCCGATACCGGAGATACTCTGAGTGATCTCTCCTCCCGGATCCCAATCATAGGTATAGGGAGGATTTCCTCCCGTTGCACTGGCCGAGAGAATACCATTATTTGAGTTGATGCAGGTAGGTCCCTGAACTACAGAAATAGTAGGCACAGACAATGCTTCATCCTGAACAGTACTTAAAACTATTGATTGGATTAAAGTTCCTTCCAACGCTGCAACACCAACCCAATAAGTGGCAGCAGTCCAATCAGCGAATATATGTGTAATACTTAATGTGTTAAGTTCACTGTCAATAAGATTACCTCCACCAAACGGATCTCCATCGAATAAATAATAGCTATAAGGTGCAGTACCGGATGTAACATTAACGATTATTCTTCCTTGTCCTACAACGCAACTGACATCGTCGGTTGAAAGATTGAATGTTTGAGCAAAAACGTAATTACTGTGAAGAGTAATAAGGGCTATAAAAATCCCTGTGAAATATTTTTTCGCTATCATAACCTTAAAATTGCTTTAAGTTTATTTTGGTGAATTTATAGATACATACATGCATCTTGTCACTTTAGCACTATTTTGAACACACACAAAGTAACTACCAGCTTTCAAATTGGTAAAAGTATACTTTGCACTTGATTGAAAATCAGCTGCAATTTTTTCACCACCATCCCATGGTTCTTTATCATAAATCAAAAAAGAATATTCAGAATCGTTCCCATTAACAACAATAGTTATACTACCATCATTGTTATTGTTTGAACTCGCATCTGTTATTTCAACTGTGAAATCCAATTCTGCATTTTGAGCCTTTAAATTGATATTAAAAGGTATCATCAGCATCATAAAAAAGGCCGCAAAAAATAATCTCTTTATAACATTAAGTTTTAGTATACGTTTCATTTTTTTTCTGTTTCTTTTTTGAATTTTTCTATTTCAGATTCAAACAAAAAAAAGGTTGCCGATACAGACCCGCAATTATTTGCATCATTTATTGTGCTTCGGTATACCCCCATCGGAAGATTGGTAGCAATTGCCCCTTCCTGATTATTTGTATTTTCACTCCAGTTGATAGTATAGGGAGCAGTACCACCCGTTGGATTGGCTTTGATTGTTGCTGAAAGTGATTCTCCCTGGCCGCTGATGCTTTCTATAGTAATTAGATTGGCTTTAAGGTTTTCCGGACTTTCAATTTTTGCATTTATACTATCTGCTTTTTTACCTGATCTATACCAAACAGTATAGTGCCCAGATTCCAATTCGTCGATGTGAAGAGGCTTTGGAGAATTCTCATTAAATTGAATCAGAACATTTGAGAGAGTATCTTTAACTACGATAGTAAATGACCTGGTTATTTTATCAGGCACTACAATTTGTATTGCACCATCTTTTGCTCCGCTGCAACTAACATGTGTTACAAGCACTGATAGATCAGCGTTTTCTGCCTTACTCTCAGGGACATATAAAAAACTCAAGGTGAGAAATGCAATGAGATTGAGAGTGATCATGCCTGAGAATGTATATTTAATAAAAAATTTCACTTTAAAAGTGTATATTTTTCTACGCACTGTAAGACAATAAGTTTCAAGGCTGGATACCTCAAATCTGCTTTCCAGCATAAAAATATATCAAAAACACAGGTGGAAAAATAGTCTTTGAAGAGAGGTTGAAAAGGGGATGACCATAATAATAGGCTTAATTAACACTTATTCAATAAGTTATCAGGATACACCAGTAGGAGAAATTGTTAATAAAACTTTGATATTCAGCAAAAAGACAATAATCTCTCTCTAATTCTCAATTGACAAGTATTTTCGGGTTATAAAGCGGATAGGATACCAGGAGGCAAAAAAACCGATCGCAGAAACAACTATTAGCACAAGAACTATATCAGTGAACATAATTCTAACAGGGTAAGAATCAATAACAAATGTTCCCGCTCCCTGGAGTTTTACCCATCCGAACTCCTGTTGAGCAAGGCATATCATACTTCCTATTAATAAACCGGCAATTGCACCCATAAATGAAATGATCAGTCCTTCCATCAGAAATACCTTCTTAATTGTCAGCATAGTCGAACCCAAATGCCTTAGGGTTTGTATGTCATTTTTCTTTTCAATGATTAGCATAGTAAGAGAGCCAACTACATTGAAAGATGCAACGAGAAGGATAAAAAACAAGATAAAGAAAATAGCCCACTTCTCAGATTTCATTGTTTTGTAAAGCAACTCATTTTGCTGAATTCTGTTTTTTACTATCAGATCATCTCCTGCAATTTCCTGAATTCTTCTTTGCGTTCTTGTCTCATTCGCATTTGGTGCAAGTTTAATTTCCATGGCAGAAATTTCATTCTCATAATCAAATAGTGCCATCGCAAACTTAAGCGGAACAAGAACGTATTTGATTTCCAATTCAGGTTGCGATATGAAAAATCCTGATGGCCGGATAAGTTTCGAATTCAGACTGCGGTTGGGATCTAAAGATATTTTGCTGGTACGGCGGGGCACAATAATTTTTAAGACGTCACTAAATTCCAGCTCCATGTTGAGAGTGTATTTTATTCCACGCCCGACAATTGCAAAAGGAGTATTTCCTTTGTATAGCGTAAAATCACCATCAACCACCAGGGTATCTATTCCTGTTATGGAAGCATAATTTAAATCTACACCCCTTACAGTTGCTACAGTCTGGCGATTTCCATATATCAGTAAAGCGTTTTCTTCAACAATACTTCCAATATCCAGTACAGCATCCATCTCATGAATCTCACGGATCTTTTCCTCGCTGATAGTAAAAGTCTTTCCCTGTTTTGGAACTATTTCCAGATCGGCATAGAACGAATTGAAAAGACCACGAACAACTTCATCGAATCCGTTGAAAACCGATAAGATCGTTATAAAGGCAATTGTTCCTATCGAGATACCTATTATTGATATAGCTGCAATTATATTAATAGCATTGTGTGATTTTTTTGCTATGACATATCGGTGTGCTATAAAAAAAGGAAAATTCAAATTGTTTATTCTTTGAGGAGGTTATCAATATGATCAATATAATCGAGTGAATCATCAAGATAAAAGTTGATTTCAGGTACTTTTTTGAGCTGATGGCGCAGCTTTCTGCCTAGTTCATTTCTAAACATGTTTCTGCGTTCGTTAAGGAGTTGAATATACTCATTACTTCCGGCGGAAGGGAAAACACTGATGTATATCTTTGCTATTCCTAAATCCGGAGTTATCCTTACATTGGTAACTGTAAGCATCTTTCCGTGAGCCATGTCATCGCGGTGATGCAGTAAAATATCTGCTATATCTTTTTGTATCTGTTTTGATACCTTGTTCTGTCGGGTACTCATGACGGATTAAGAAAAATGGATTTTACAAAAGTATAAGAAATATCTAACATAAGTGCCTGAAGTGCCTAAAGTAAAAAGTGCCTAAAGTTGAAAGTACTTAAAGTTTGAAGTGCCTAAAGTGCGCTAAAGTTATTATAAGATGTGAGATGAGAGATATAAGATAAAAGACAAAAGGAAAAAGATAAAAGACAAAAGAAGACCGAAAATTGATTAATTGCCTACGGCGAGCTCACTGCGATCGGTTGGGGAACTGGGGAATTGGCTTCGCCGAGCTCGCTCCGCTCGGTTGGCGAAATGACGAATCTCGATTTATAAACTTCATTTAATCGATTCATCAGTTCTCCAGTTAATCATAGGTTAAAAAGATATGTTCAAAATATTAAATAACATTTTTTAGCTTTGTGTCCAGTTTAAAAATAAGATAACAGTATTAAATTTTAATTTCTCAGCATGTCGAAGAAGAGAGTTTTATCATGTATCCAGCCAACGGGTGAAATTCATTTAGGAAATTATTTCGGTGCGGTCAAGAATTGGGCCGCTATACAGGATGTATACGATTGTTTTTACGGAGTTGTTGATCTGCATGCCATGACCATGTCTTACGATCCGAAGGAATTGAAAGATAATTCCATGCAGATGATAGCTGAATTGATAGCTTGTGGAATAGATCCTGAAAAATCAATATTGTTTATTCAGTCGTTGGTACCCCAACATACTGAACTCGCATGGATATTTAATTGCGTTGCTTCTTACGGTGAGCTATCAAGGATGACACAATTTAAGGATAAGTCGGAGCAGATCGAAAGCAATTCTAAAAACCAGTTCATTTCAGCGGGCCTTTTTACCTATCCTGTTCTTCAGGCTGCTGACATACTTATTTACAAGGCAAATTTTGTTCCGGTGGGGAGAGATCAGGTCCAGCATCTTGAATTGTCGCGAAATATTGCTGTTCGTTTCAATCGCCAGTTTAAAGAATTTTTTCCCGAACCGAAACCTTTATTAACAGATGTCCCCAAATTAGCTTCATTGGCAGATCCTTCAAAAAAGATGAGCAAGAGTTTTGGCGAGAGACATTATGTAAGTATGTTTGAAGGAGAAAATTCCATTCGAAAGAAAATCAGATCTGCTGTTACTGATACCGGAGATTCACAGGGAGATGAAATGAGTCCGGGAGTGCAAAATCTCTTCAACCTGATCAAAGCCTGTGAAAAGAATAGCGAGTTCAATTCGCTAATGAATGACTATAAAGCTGGTAATTTACGATACAAGGATTTAAAAGAGGTTACAGCTGATGCATTGGTTGAACTTACTGAACCCATCAGGAAGAAGAAAGAAGAATTGATGGCCGATAAAACCTATATTGAAAAACTGGCCAGAACTTTGTCAGAAAAAGCTGCAAGTATTGCCAGAGAGACTGTTGCCGGTGTAAGAAAACTTACGGGTCTGCCAGGCTTAACATAGATAAAAAAAGCCTCGTTATTACGAGGCTTGCCCTGAAGTGCTATCAAGTATATATTGGAAGAACTGTTGCTAATATATAAACAAATTCTGTGCCATAAATTTTAATAAGATTAAAATTTAACTATCGTATCCCTCAAAGATCCAATTGTTCTTGAATAGAGTATTACTAAAATCTATTTTGACATGAGTTCGAACTGAATTTGGATTCGTAAATATCAGCTAATAAGAGAATTAGTTCTGTATTTCTTTGTGACATCTTCGAGACTTGGTGGTTATTTTATTGAATGTTAAATGAAAATGAAAACCGGCAGAATAGTCTCGTTATTCTGTCATAAGTGAATCTGATTCAGGATACGCAGCAGAATTCAGGAAATCTTCTTCTTGTTGTTGTATGTAAATAGTGCAGGTATTAATCATTTTAACAGCCCATTTCTTTTTTTCTTCATCCTGCCATGAGGAAATTATTTCATAATATTTTTTAAAAGATTCTCTTGCTTGTAAATATTCTTCCTCTCTTAGCTGAACGATGCCCATTTCAGAATAAATTTCAGGAAGTAGCTGATCTTCAAATTCGGTAGCCTTTTGCAGGTATTCTAAAGCCTTTTGGTTAGCTTCGGATGTATTGGCAATCTTGAGATAGATTTTTGCATTTAACAGGTAATCAGAGCTATTTGCAATACCATAGCCGACAAGCTTATTGATGTATAAAAGGGATTTATTGTATTGTTGATTATAATATTCCTGCCAGGCAGTATAACTTATTATACTTGCAATTGAATTTATAAATATGACCTGATCAGAATAGGGATCAGAGTTCATTTTTTTTTCATAATAACTCAGATACTTTTCTGCAATAAGACGAACATGTCTTTTGGTGCTTTCCGGATAAACGGCTCCTAATTGTCTGTAATCTGATTCTGAGTTAGCATCAATGTTGTCAATATTGCTATCGAGCAATATATGTGCAACGGCCTCGCTTAAAATTCTGAAAAGCTCCTTCTCATTATCTAAGTCTGTAATTAACTGGGTAGAAATCAATATAGTCCCGTTATCAAAGGCATAACATATTTTATTATCCGAGTTAAGAATTTTAACATTCAGGAACTGATCACGTCCCTTTGAAAATTCAGGATAGTGAATATTCTGAACAAGTCTTTGCAAGTAATCTTCAACGAATTTGTCTTCGTATATTTTCTTTTCCGATTCTAATTTAGCAAGCAGAGTGAGTGTTTTCTGTTCCAGTTTTTTCCTTTTCTCGATTTGCCAGCCTTTGGATTTAATTTTTGAGGAGATATAATAGAATTGCTGTAAATCCCAAAAATTTGCTTCATTGAATAATAGGCCTACCTTATCAGCAGGCACCAAATCATTGGATGATTCAGAAATAAAGTAGAGTTTTTTACTGTCAGCATCTTCCTGTGCGCCTGCAAATACTGCCGTATCACCTGTTTCATATGAATTATGGGGCATTTTAAATACTCCTTTAATCAGTATCTGAGCCCAAATATCTGTTGATAACAGGTTAAGTAACAGTATAAAAGCAATAAATCTTATCATAGTGCTTAAGAATATAAAGTGATTTTTACAAAAACAATGCCGGATTTGATTTTCAATGCAGATACAAGCTTATAGACGGAAAGTGGTTCCCCGTATATTGTCTTGATCAGAATCTTTGATTTTGCAAGTCGCCGGTCTCAAGTTTGGAGTTTAGAGTTTAGAGTTTGGAGTTTCCAATTTCACATCTGTCTATGCCCGAATCGTGTTGAATAATATTGAAATCGGCATCCATCACCGGGGCAAGTGTCCTGAGTCTTCTTTCTCAGGACTAATCAATTATTTCTTTTCCTTCTGAAAAGGATTTCTTTTCTACGAGATTTCCTTCTTCATCATACAATTTCCAACTGCCCTCTTTTAAGTCATCTTTATATTTTCCTTTGATCCGGATGTTTCCATTTGAATACAATTCCTTATATACTCCATGCTTAAGTCCGCTTTTAAGGCCAACCGAAAACTTTAAACTGCCATCTTCATAAAATTCTTCAAGTTTGGTCGCGTCCAGATCATGAATGATGATCATCGGATCATACCATTCAGGACTACTTTCCAGTTCAATGTCTTCCTCTTTAGATTCAGTGAATAACGATAAGAATGATTCACTATCAAAACGTTGTGCAGAGTAATTATCTATTGTTTCACTATATTTCGTTTTTATCAGAAAATGTAAAAGGTCATCTTTTCTGTCAACTTGAATTCCAGCTTTAGAAAAACTGGTAATATAGGGTTTGTTTTTTCTTAATTTTTTCCAGGTTTCAGCACTGACAAATTCACGGAGATTACTATAAAGAACCGGAACATCAAGATAGGTATAAACACTCTGCTTTTTGTCAAATTGTTTTGTAAAATTGTAATACTCAATGGAGTTTTCCAGAGTGTTGGCCTCTTTGAAATCATCAATAATATTTTTTAAAGTTTGCGGATGATTACTGAAAATCACATATTCATTGACAATAGTATAATAGGGTTTTTCAATTTTTTCCAGCATTTTTCCAAACAGAGCCTTCAATAAACCGGGAAAGGATATATAGCTAATGGAATAATCTTTATAAGCAACTTTCCTGATTTTAACGGGAGTGTTTCTTTCAATCTGCCTTGCAAGGAAATCCAGATTATCTCTTGCCTTTTTTTTATTTTTTGCTTTAATTATTGCAGCAAACTCGTTACTACGTCCCAGATTGGATGGCTGAGTCTGCAGAAGGACAATCTCATCATCGATCCATCGAAGGATATTCTCATCGATACTTATTTTTAACTTTTTTTCAAGTTTTCGTAAAGCATTGATGTAATCTTCATACTCCTCAGTATTTAATTTATCGAGCGATTTTTTATAATAATCTGATGCGTTCTCAAAACTTATTTTCACCATTGATGCAACCCTCGCAGGAATGATCTCCGTGCTCTTAAAAGCCCCGCTGCCTGCATTGAGAATAGCTGTGAAAAATGAAGACACCGAGTCGTTAACTCCTGTAAATCCTTCAAGGCTGATAAGGCCTTCGGTGGAAATATCGAAAGAGAATGCCGAATAGCTTAGTTCGTTTTCCAACCTATCGATACTCTCTATTGGTTTTCCCAGGGTCGATCTCAAATACTTTGGAAAGTACTTGTAGTTAATATACACATTGAACAGCCCTTTTCCGGATATTCGCTTTGATACGTCGATAAATGTGAGATCACGGCCCAAAGTCATTTTGTTTATTTCATTTATCGATGCTTCAACGATTTTATAATTCTTGGAGAGAATGATTTTGTCTTTCACCAGACTGAATATATACATTTCACTTGATTCTATGTCGAAAAGTTCATAGACAACCAAATTTTCATAATTGCGTTTGGTGATACGAAAGTCATCTCCAAGAGCTGAGGAAAGAATTTTTTCAGGATTTCTCAACCGTGATGCCCTGCCTACATTCAAAACATATAAAAAATCATATTTCCCTGGTGAATACTCATGCATACTAACAAGCACCTTTCGTTTACCGATAGCTTTAAGAAGAAGTTTTTTATTATTCAATAATGAATCTACCTTTTTGATTTCATTGTTTAGCCTGGTAAAGTATTCGATATGACTTGCCTGTTCCCATGCATTGCTGTGAATGATTTTACCCCAGGCATTAAAAACAGCTTCGGATTCAATAATAAAAACTGCATCGGGCGGTATAAGATAAATAGACTGAAAGAAAGATTTACCAGAAAAAAAATATCGATTTGCCAGGTAGAGAATAGCAATTATAAGAAAGAGTATAGCTGTTATTTTTAAGGTCTTTTTCATCTGTTTAAAATTTTTTGGATATAGCAGCTAATCCTCATCGGATTCCTCATCGTCTGCAATCTCTAAATTTTCCAGACTTTCGAACTCATCGGTTACAGATTCAGATTGATCAAAATCGTCTTCATCATCAGGAAGACTACTCTTTGGCATTTTAATAAGATAATAGATATCTTTGGTTTCAAGGGGTAAACCTGTTTCAAGTTCTCCGCTTGGTGATTGAAAAGTGATTAGATTGTCTTCATACCCATCAGGGTATTTTTCTTTTACCAGCACTAGTATATCTTCTGATAGCTGGTCAAATTTTTTAATTATTCTTTTTTTCCTCACTTTATTTTAATAAAAGAATAACTCAAGTTTTATTTACTAATTTATATGTTCAAAATTCATTTTACCAAATGTATATATTTTTTTTTTTCAAAAACCAGCCCTTTTAAGGAAAAAATTATTCATTAAAATTATACTTTTTTCTAAGTAATTTATTTTTAGTTATTTCTATGTTATGCTTTAAAATTGAAGGAGCATTTTTTTTCAGGAGATTCTTCATCTTCTTCAAATTTAAATGTCTTTAGAATCATCAGTTAATATAGGATAGACATGTGGTAATATTGCAAGAAATAAAATATAAACTGTTATTGACATAAGATGTTTAAAGATGATGCCTGCAATAATGAAAGGTAAGGAAATAATAAAGTATTCGATAAAGATTGTTATTTGAATCAGTAATCCGGTTTTTTTTAAAAGCAGATAATCTTTTCTATAATGCTGCACAATTATTGCGAATGCAGTTGGAAATGTAAGGTATATAATTGGATTCTTCGTTAAGGTGAGTACCAGCGAAATTAAAAAAAGGAACAATACCATAATTAGCCGGAATTTTTGATCAGAACGAGAATGTCTGACCAAAAATTTTAACTGTTGTAAGCGAATAAATATCAATATCTTCATCTCAAATCTTTCTTTCAATGAATAACGTAAAAAAATACTTTATTAATATGTCGTTCCATAAATCATTTGTCTTACAATAATATCGCATGATTTAGTAATCTTTAGTAGCAATGTCAAGAAGATGAGGGATTTAACATACCGGTCTGATTTAACATAGTAATACCTTGCAGGATACCCTCTTTTTTATATATTTGCAACGCTTTTTAATTTTTATACAGAAATAATGAAATCCGCTGACAGTTGTACATCTATTGAGGAAATAAGAAATGCGATTGATACTATTGATCGGGAGGTGATACGGCTTTTAGGAGAACGGTTTCAATATATAAAAGAAATAATAAGATTCAAGAAACCAACCGAGGAAAGTATAGTAGCTAAGAATCGATTTGAAGCAGTAATTGCTTCGAGGCGTGAACAGGCTTTGAAAAATGGTCTTAACCCGGATTTAATAGAACGGGTATATCGAGAATTATTGAATCACTTTATTTCAGAGGAAATGAAGCTGATAAAACAGAAATAGTCAATAAATCATAACAGATATTATGTTCAGGAAAGAAATTAAAGTACTTGATTGTACAATACGTGATGGTGGATTAATGAATAACTGGCATTTCTCAGATGAATATGTGATGGCAGTATACAACGCGTGTGTGGAATCTGGAATTGATTATATGGAGATAGGCTACAAAAGCAGTGAAAAAGCATATTCCCGTGATGAAGTAGGGTGCTGGAAATTCTGTGACGATAAAGACCTGAAGCGTATTGTCGGAGACAATAATACTGATTTGAAATTATCGGCTATGGCTGACATTGGAAGGATAGAACCGGACGATATACCTCTGGCAGCTGATAGTGTCTTACATATGATTCGTGTTGCAGCATATGTTCATCAGATAGATAAAGCTATTTTGTTAGCAGAACATTGTATGGACAAAGGGTATGAAGTAACAATCAATTTGATGGCAGTCTCAAATATTATGGAGCGTGATCTGGAAGAAGCACTTGCTGATGTAGCAAAATCAAAAATTCCGATTTTTTATTTGGTTGATAGCTTTGGAAGCATGTATTGTGAGCAGATTGAAAGATTAGTGAAAAAGTACCAGGAATATCTCCCCAAGAAAACTATTGGTGTACACATGCATAACAATATGCAGCTGGCTTTTTCTAATACTGTGACAGGAATAATTCACAACTGCAATATGCTTGATACGACATTCCTGGGGATTGGAAGAGGAGCCGGAAACTGTCCCCTGGAGATCCTTCTCACTTTCCTGAAGAATCCAAAATATAGAGTCAGACCAATTCTTAAAGTCATTCAGGAATCCATGATTGATATGCAGAAAGAAATTGAATGGGGATATCATATACCTTACCTTATCACAGGGACAATGAATCAACATCCCCGAAGCGCAATGAAATGGATGAATAGTAAAGAAAAAAATGACCTTGTCGCCTTTTTTAATCGCATGAATGAGAAGATGGACCTTTAACCTGAAGGATCTTTACAACCTGATTAGTCCGGATGGAGAAAAAAGACAGCTTACTTCAATAGCAGACTTCTTTTACAAAACAGCGATATTTTCGGATCACACTGCTAATGGTATTGTAAAATGAAAAGTTGTTCCTTCATCGGGTTTGCTTTCTGCCCAGATTTTTCCCTTGTGAGCATCAATAAAATCTTTGCACAAAATAAGACCTAAACCTGTTCCTTTCTCGCCGCCTGTCCCTATGGTTGTTTTACTTTTCTGCAGTTGAAACATATACTCAAGTTCTTCTTCACTCATACCTACTCCCTGATCATGAATGGTGAAAATGACAGATTTAGAATCGTATTTTTCAACAAGAATATTTATTTTATCCCCTTGTTTGCTAAACTTGATTGCATTAAAAATCAGGTTTCTCAGAATAACACATAACATATTGATATCAGATTGTATTAGTACATTTCCATTCCGGATTTTAGTATTGATCATAATTTTCTTTTTCTTTGCAAAATCCAGGGCTTCAGGCATAACAAGCTCTAATATTTCATCAATTCCTTTCGGAATGGGATTAAAGCTTAAAGTACCGCTTTGACTGCGGGACCATTGAAGAAGATTCTCAAGAAGATTATAAGCACTTTGTGACGATTCTTTCAATAATAATAGAAATTTCAATTTTTTCTCATCATCCCATTTGTTAAAATTCATAACCAATAATTCAGAATATCCCATTATTACATTAAAAGGATTTTTAAGGTCATGGGCAATAATTGAAAATAACTTGTCTTTTGTTGTGTTTATTAAAGCCAGCTCGTCTCTTTGTGCAGCCAATTCTTCAGTTTGTTCCTCGATACGCTGTTGTCTTTCGATCAGTAGTTCATTAAGTTCTTTTAAATCATCAGCAGTTTTTTTCAGAAGTTTGTTTTTATTTGTTATTTCAATTGTTCGCTGATCTACTAATTTGGCAAGTTTCTCTTTTTGCTTTATTTCACTTGCCATTCTCCATCTGAAAATTAATACAGTAATAATTATAAGTAAACCTGCGATTGATACAAAAAACCATTTGGTTTGATAAAATGGTGGTTTTACAACTATTGAAATCTCCAGTGGTTCTTCTGTCCATTTATCGTCACTATTGGTGGCTTTTACCATAAATGTATATACTCCGCCATCGAGATTGGTATACTTTGCAGTACGATTAACAGCGTCTGCCATGATCCATTCTTTATCGTAACCTTTCAGGTAATACTTGTATTGAATTTTATGAGGTGCTGCAAAATGAAGGGCTGCAAATTCAAAAGTAATATCTCTTTGATCTGGTTTCAGTTCGATCTTGGATACCTGACCCAGGGGAACGTTAATAACTGTATCTTTAGATTCAATCCGATAGAATTCAATTGAACGGTTATTAATTTTTAATGAAGTAAGAACAACTTTGCTGCTGCTTGTGTCATCCTTGATATCCTCAGGCTTGAAAACGATGAAACCATTATTGGTTCCCATGTATATCCGGCCTCCGGAAAGCATACTTTCCGACTTGTCATCAAAATGGTCATCAGGCAAGCCATCTCTTTCATCATAATTTCTGAACTTCTCGGTTTCGATAGTAAAACGAGACAGGCCCAATTCACTGCTAATCCAAATGTTGTCATTTGAATCGATAACAATTCCATAAATAAAACTATGACTAAGGCCATCTTCTACCGTATAGCGTTTGTATTCGCCACTGGTTAAATCGTATGAGTAAAGTCCATTACCAATGGTTCCCATCCATAGGGTACCTTTCGAATCAAAATCCATGGTTTTTACTGTACCAGGGTAAAACACACGCGTAAAATTATTTTGGTTATAATTATATCGATCAAGACCACCCACACCTCCAATCCATAGGGTCGAGTCATTGTCATGATATACAATCCAGTGCTGGTTACCGGAAATAGTTGTCGGATCGTTATTATCTCTTACATACAATGTAAAATCTAATTGGGATGTGTGTTTATTTTTCCATTCTGTTTCCGGTATTTTCAGAAGCCCTTTTGTAAAGAGGGCTACCCAAAGATTATTCTGATGATCAAATTCAATGGAGTAGATAGAATGATCTTTGAGTTGTTCTGCAAAAACATACGATCTTATTTTATTGAGATTCTTGTCGTACCGATGCAGACTTTTCATGGATCCCATCCAGATCGTGCTATCGGGAGCCAGCGCAATTGTAAGGATCTTATTTTCTTCATAAGTTGTCCCGGGAAGGTGATGTTGAAATGCCCGGGTTTTCAGATCAAATACAACAAAACCATTATAGGTACCTGCTATCAAATGTCCCTTATAATCTTCAATAGCATCGGTAAAGGCATTGACATCGCCACCTATTTTTGAAGATTTCGGAATAGAATAGACATTAAATTTTCTGCTATAGGGCGAATATTTGGAGATACCTCTTCCGTAGCTTCCAATAAAAATAGTGTTAGTCTTATCTATTAATATTGAATACGTCTCATTTGAAATGATAGATTCCACGTAATCGCTTTCGTGTAAATAAATAGTAGAGGAACCATTTATGTAATCAAAAATGATAAGACCAGAACCGTTTGTTGCCAGCAACAAATTTCCTGAAATATCCTGGGAAATTTGCATAATCCTGGTCCTTCTCAAATCAAATCCTACAGGCGAGAAATCATAAGATGTAAAATTATTCTCAACTGGGTTGTAAAGAAAAAGATTACCCCTGGTATCGCCAATCCATATATGGTCATCTTTATCTTCAAACAAACATGATATATTATTTGATGGTAGTGAATTTGGGTCATTGTCTGAATATTGATAGGTAACTATGGTCTCATCTTTTAAGTTTATCCTGCTCAGACCGCCATCTTCAGTAGCTGCCCAAAGCACTTGATTCCGGTCTATAAGTATATCGTTGATATAATTGGATTTTAATGTTCCATCAATAGTTTCATCTGCTTTATAGTAGGCAATTTCTTTGGTATGAAAATCCAGTTTATTAATTCCTCCTCCCTGGGTAGCAAACCACATATTACCTTCTTTGTCCTGGGCTATTGCTGATACTTCTCCTGCGCTAAGAGTGTTTTTGCCCTCATTTACAGCCAGATGTCTAAATGTCTCAGTTTTTTTATCGTAAATATCTATTCCCCAGGTACCACACCAGATATTCCCATCCCTGTCTTCAAATAAACTGAATATTACATTGATAAATAATGAATTGGGATTGTCGCTGTCTGCATAAAAAACATCAAATGAATAGCCATTGTATCGGTTAAGCCCATGATATGTTCCGGCCCAGATATACCCCTCAGAATCTTGGATCATGCATAAAATATGACCTTGTGATAAACCATCTTTGGCAGTCAAATGCTGAAACCGGATGGGATTATTCTGCGCATTTGCATTACAACACCAAAAAATTGAAAGTACTAATAACAATTTTCGCATCATGGTATCTTAAATTTAATAAAATTATCTATGAAGGAGAAGCAATAAATCAGGAATGATAGTTATTTAACTAAAATAAAAGATATTCTTCATTAGTTTTCCTTATTGTTTATATCTGAATCTTAGGGATTTGATCAGAGTTGCCAATCAATGGGAGAGAGTCCGTGACTGGTAAGTAATTCATTGGATTTTGAGAAATGCTTGCAACCGAAAAATCCGCTATAAGCCGAAAATGGTGATGGATGAGCAGCTTTCAGTATATAATGCTTACCGTGATCAATAAGTATTTCTTTAGCCTGAGCATACTTTCCCCAGAGCAAAAATATGGCACCAACTTTATTTTCTGAAATTTTCCGAATAACAGCATCGGTAAATTGTTCCCAGCCCTTTCCCTGGTGCGATCCGGCCTGACCGGCGCGAACCGTGAGAGTTGCATTTAATAGCAATACACCTTGATCTGTCCATTTCAGAAGATTTCCATGATCTGGTATGGGTATGCCCAAATCATTATTTAATTCTTTGAAGATATTTACCAAGGATGGAGGTGGTTCAACTCCCCTTGGAACAGAAAAGCATAATCCGTGAGCCTGGCCTCTTCCATGATAAGGATCCTGACCCAGTATTACCACTTTTACCTTGTCGAAAGGAGTATGGTTGAAGGCATTGAATATTTCATTTCCAGGAGGATATACTTTGAATTTTTTTTTCTCATCTATTAAAAATTCTTTCAGAGATGCAAAATATGAGGCAGCAAATTCATCCATCAGGATATCTTGCCAGCTAGCCTCTATCTGGGGATTTATTTGAGTCATTTCTCATTTGTTTTTTATAATGGATAGTGAGGTTGAGAGTTGAAAAAGAAATCGGAAATATACATTAAAAATTTTACCGATAAATGTATAATTTTTTTGGCAAGACTTACATGGAGTAAGGTATATTCTTATACTTTGACCCGGAGAGTAGCGATAAAATTAATACCCGGAGCTGCAACTGCGGTTGCAAATGGTTTATAAAAGTTATCAATCATATTTTCCAGAGCAAACTGGATGGATATATTCTTATTCACTTTGTATGTTGTACGTAAATTGATAGTATACCAGCCAGGAAAACCATAAGGAGTCCCTTCTTCTTCGTTGTCTTCACCCGTAAGAGACATGTCTTCAATTTTTTTCCATCCACTGAATACGATGAAAAATTCATGGATAAATTTATTGGCTTCGTAAACGAAATCTGCTTTGCCGAAAATAGGAGGTATATGAGCCAGGGGTTTATTAAGAGTAAGATCGCGGCCATATGTATAATTTAGTGTGCCTTTAAAACTGATGTTTGAGTTCAGATCGGAGATCATATTCAGATTAAACCCATGAATAATGCCTCTGTTGGAATTGTCATTGACGTATGCTTTTAGCCATTCACCATCAGGAGACATGATAGAGTCAGATCCGTCCTGCAAATAGGGTACTCTTACAATAACATTGGTCAGAAAACTAACAAAATAGCTGCCGTTTATCTGTATGTAGCCGTCAAAAGTCTTTGAAAAGCCTAATTCTGCATTGTATGAGTATTCGGGCTCAACATTAGGATTAGGATAGGTAATTTGGTTTCCTTTGGTCCTGATTTTTGCCAAATCGTCAAGATTGGGAATGCGATAACCCGTGGAAAGCAACAAATTTATTTTAGATCTTTGAGAATGCAAATAAATTATGCCCAAAGAACCTGTAAATGAACTATTTTCAATATCTAGCGATTTGTATGGAATATTTAATTCAACGGAATCACTGTAATTTGATTTGAGTCCGGAATAACTATATCGTGCTCCCAACGATGTGATGAATTTTTCTTCAAATTTGTTTTTAATGGCTGCATATGCTGAATAAGCTGATGTATAGTTTCCATCATCAGGATATCGCGACAATGCATCTGTATTTTGTCCGGTAATAATATCTGCGTTAATTGCTTCGGAAGTGACTTCGTTGATATTTACCTCTAATCCGTAAATAATTTTGCTATCGTTCGTTAAGTTCTTTATTAAATCAAAATTTCCTGTCCAGACATCTACTTTTTCAGTCTGTGTGTTTTCCTGATTGCTTCGGTATTTTCTGGAAATTCTGCTTTCTTTTAAGTTTTGGTACCCAACAGTAGCTACAACATTATTGAACATGAAATTTTCGGTACGAATGACAGATTTGATTGATGCAAGAAATCTATTCTGAGGACCATAATTCCAGATGGCATATTTCAAATCTCCGTTATCAGTAGTATCGTTCAGCATATCATAACGTGGAATATCAGATGAAGTCGAATACTGAAGGTTCAGTATGAAATTAACCCTGTAAGATGGACGAAATCTTAATTTCTGCACAAAGTCAAGCTGGTTATAACCTGTATTCTTTTGTATGTTGGTATTTTGATTCGCCATTATCGAATCCGTACCATCGATTCGTTTAACATAGTAGAAACATTTACCGTAATCCTCAAGAAAGGGATCACGACGGTTCCCCATTCGAATATCGCCGTAATCACTGTTGGTAATACTTGTTAACGAACCGAATTTTTTGGAAGCAATAGAAAAGTCAATATGAGTTTTCCAGGCACTGTTAGCCGATGAAATTTGCGCATATGCATTTGCATGTACTTCTGATTTCCCAGTATCACTGACCAATTCAGGATCTTTGGTAATATAATGAATCACTCCGCCTAATGCGTCGCTACCATACATGATCGCATTCGGGCCATAAATAATTTCGGTTTTTTCCAATATTGAATTATCGATAGTGATCGAGTTTTGCAAATGACCACTCCGATAAATAGCATTATTCATTCTAATACCATCAACGACCAATAGAATTTTATTTGCTTCAAATCCACGAAGGACAGGGCTGCCTCCTCCTCCCTGCGACTTTTGAACAAAGATATTGCCTGTTGAAGTAAGAATATCAGCAGAAGTTTGTGCTGTAAGAAGTTCGAGTTTCCGCGGAGTTATAACATCAACCATATGTGAAATATCCCTCTGTGTTTCCTTGTATTTTGAAGCAGAGATAACAAATTCAGGCATAATTATTATTTTCCGGTCTAATTTGATCGAACCCGCTTGTATTGCTTTATTATAAGGTATTGAATATCGTAGGAAAGATGGATGTTGAAAGAAAAGAGTGTCCGGTTCAGAAAAATCGGAAACCGAAGCAGTTCCATATTCATCAGTAAGAATGGATTTGTTTTTATGCTGGTTGTAGATAGCTACATTTTCAATAGGCTCATTTGTAGTACTGTTGATTATTTTGATTTCCTGGGCAGCTAAATAATAAAAAGGAATAGTCATAAAGATCATTAGTAAAGACATGATCTTCACCTTTCGAATAAGAAATGATTTCATAAGATAATATTCACTTCGGGCTGCCAACATGAGAACAAAAATTAAGCCAGAATGTCTTTTTTATTGAGAAATCATATAACTGCTTTGTTAGTAATTCCAGTTTTCCTTGCATTATCTTTTAACTAAATTTGAGATAAAGTGAGAAGAGTTTTATCATGTCCAGAAGAATAATAGTTACCGGAATAGTACTGTTCCTTGCTATATTAGTTATCATTGGTTTTATCTTTATCAGAAAGAAAACCGCGTCAATAGCAAATCCATGGCGGGTGATTCCTGTTGATGCAGCCTTTATTCTTCGCATCAACGACTATTATAATTTTGAAAATTCATTATCAAACGAAAGTAAAATCTGGAAAAATTTAAGTGCTATCCCTCCATTTTCACGTCTTGACAACAGTATACATTACATGGATTCAATAGCACAGGTTAATTCTCACCTTTCAGAGCTGCTTTTGAATAGTCAAATACTAATCTCGGGTCACTACATAGGAGGCAGAAAATCAAATTTTCTTTTTGTTGTCGGCCTTCCAGCCAGTCAAAATGAGAAGAACATTATCGATCTGATAGCTGACATTACAAGTCAAAATCTTCGAAAGAGAGAAAGGAAGTATGAAGGGAAGTCTATTTTTTCAATTAAATTATCAGATAAAGCCAAATCCAATTATTATTTTTCAGTTACTGAAGGTAATTTGTTAATTAGCCGATCTGTAATCCTGATTGAAAATGCTATCAGGCAACAAAGTCTTTCTGAATCACTAATCAATGACGAAGAGTTTCTGGCAGTATCAGCTACATCCGGCAAGAACAAAGATGCGAATGTATTCATCGATCTTAGAAAATTTACAGGCATTGCATCAATCATTGCCAGCGATAAATTTGGTCCTGCTTTGCGAGAGTACAAAAACTTCGGAGCGTGGACAGAACTTGATATAAATAATACCGTCAATCAAACCATGTTAAATGGTTTTTTGATGTCGGATAATTCAGGCGACAAGCTGATAGATATCTTCTCAGGCGGCGATCCTGTTAAAATCACATCAGATCAAATATTGCCTGCATCAGTATCTACATTTGTGTCATTTGGCATAAGTGATATGAAGGAGTATGATAAGAAATACAGGAATTATTTGTTAAAAACCGGAAACAAAAAGAGCAGAGACAATAGCCTGAATGAAATTGAAAAAAATTATAAGATCAAACTCGATGATTTTTTTATCCGGCAAATAGACAATGAAATTACTGTTGCTCATGGGGGCTATACGGAGAGAGCACTAAATATACCCTCACAATATGTACTATTAAAATGCAGGAGCGGAAGTCAGACTGAAAAACGTTTGGAGGCCTTAATAACTCAGGTTTGCTCAAAGAAAGGATTGGACTTTCGGAATTTGAAGCATAGTTATTCTGTTGATAACGACATGACATTCAAAATTCTGGAATTTCCTTTGGAAAACTTTACCGGGCTATTGTTTGGAGAAGTGTTTAAAATAGAGGGAAAGAGTTACATTACTTTTTATGGTAATTATATTATCATTAGTCAATCTGTTGAAGCTCTGCAGCATTTCCTCTATTACAATTTATTAAACAAAACACTTTCAACTAATGTCGCATACAAAAGCTTTAGCAATGGTATAGCCCAGAAATCATATATGCTTTTCTATACGAATTTGAGTAGAGCTTCCACTTTATTCGAAGATTACTTACATCCGAAAATCATTCAGGAATGGGAGAATAACTACGAAATTTTTCAAAATGTACAGGCTTTTGGGCTGCAGATCACTGAAGTAAGCAACATT
>DAOUOU010000123.1 GCA_030626465.1 Bacteroidales bacterium | reverse complement strand
CAAACTATACGGACACACTATGTATCAAAGATCTCCTCTGAATGATTCTGTTGAACTGATTACTGACGGAAGCTTTCTTTTTACTGATATTCCTTTTGGTAACTATATTCTGGTGGCTAATCCCCAGGGAGATTATGTGAACCACTTTGTTCCTACCTATTATCCTTCCTTTGAATACTGGGAATTTGCCGAACATATAATAGTCAGTTCTTCTTCCAATCCGAAAAACCTGGATATTACAATACAACCCCTTAGTCAATTTGAAGGGAGTACAAGGCTTGATGGAAAAGTAACTGACGCTGACAGCACAGATTTAAAATCTACAAAGTTTGCAAAGGGAAAGCCCAGTAAAAAAGCAACTGTTGTGCTGGCAGGTCAAAAAGCTCAGAAAAGCACATACGAAGTGGTAGCAACAACTGAAACGGATGAAAATGGAAATTTTTATTTCTTCAGCATAGATGATGGATTTTATTACATCTGGGTAGATATTCCCGGTTTACCTGTCGAAGAGGTATATTACATAGAAGTTACAGGACAGCAGTTCATATCTTCGATCGATTACCTGATCACAGAGGAGACCGTTGTAGGAGGTAAAATGCTTACTTCATATACTGATCTGATAAACGACCCCGAAATAAGTATTTACCCGAATCCGGCCTCAGATCTTCTAACTATTGAACTCCATACTTCCTCCATTGGTATATGTGATCTGTATGACAGCAAAGGAATGCTGATCGAACATACCAGGCTTGTTTCACAAAGTCAGGCAATAGATATCTCAAGCTACACACCCGGCAACTATATTATACGGATAATGACTGATGATACTATTGTTTTCAGAATGATCAATATTGTTCGGTAAAAAAGACAAAA
Source organism: Bacteroidales bacterium (assembly GCA_030626465.1). Classification (GTDB taxonomy): domain Bacteria; phylum Bacteroidota; class Bacteroidia; order Bacteroidales; family UBA10428; genus UBA10428. The sequence continues at coordinate 7,276 of DAOUOU010000123.1, read as the reverse complement.
ACAATTTCTCAAAAGTTTTTTAAACCGTGATGATTTTTCTTGTCACGGTTTTCTTTTAAACATAACTTATCTACTTTTGTTAGTGGTTTGACAAAGAATTATCAACTATATTGATTGACAGGTAACACAGGTATGATTTGTCTTAACATTAATTTAGAACGGTTTTAAATTGCTTTGCAATTCTTATATTTGCGCTTTAATTGGTATAGAAACAGAATAGACCTTTTATGGCAACATTCGATATAATTATGCCCAAGATGGGTGAAAGCGTTCAGGAAGCCACAATTATAAAATGGTTTAAAAAGCCAGGTGATGCAGTTGAAGAAGAAGATGTGCTTCTTGAAATAGCTACTGATAAGGTTGATTCTGAGATCCCTTCTCCTGTCGATGGAATTATAACAAAAATATTATACAAAGAAAACGATGTTGTCCCTGTTGGTGAAGTCATAGCAGTTATAAATCTTAGCGGAGATGCCTCATCTATTGAAGAAACTGCAAAAGAAGCCACAGACAAAACAAAACCTGAACCGCATAAAACCGGAACTGAAACAACTGATAAACCCGGACAATCAGAGCAAGATTTCTCCAAATCTGATAAATTCTTTTCACCTCTGGTAAAGAATATTGCCAAAGAAGAAGGAGTTTCATTGGAAGAGCTTGAAACGCTGAAAGGAACAGGACATAAGGGAAGAGTAAGGAAACAGGATGTACTGGAATATCTGAAAACCAGAACTGCCAAAACTGCATCCGGACAAACTGTTCAGAAACCGCAGGTTCAGATACCCATATATGAAGGAGATGAAATTATACAGATGGATCGTCTTCGTAAGTTGATTGCCGATAAAATGGTGCTCTCAAAACAGATATCTCCTCATGTAACCAACTTCATCGAAGCCGACGTTACGAATCTGGCGTTATGGAGAAACAAATCAAAAGAAGAGTTTGAAAAAAGGGAAAAGCAAAAGCTTACCTATATGCCTGTATTTATTGAAACAGTTGCGAGGGCCCTGAAAGAATTTCCGGGGGTAAATGCTTCTGTTGATGAAGACAAAATTATTCTCCGGAAAAACGTAAACATCGGCATTGCGGTTGCTTTACCTTCAGGTAACCTGATTGTACCCGTAATAAAAAATGCCGATCAAAAATCTCTTGTGGGTCTTACTGTAGATCTGAATACCCTGGCACAGAATGCCCGTAACAATAAACTCAGTCCGGATGACATACAGGGAGGCACATTTACCATATCCAACTTTGGTACTTTCAGGAATCTAAGTGGTACACCAATAATTAATCAGCCAGAAGTTGCAATTCTGGCAACCGGAACCATTGAGAAAAAACCTGCGGTTCTTGAAACCCCAACAGGCGATGTTATTGCTATCCGCCATAAGATGATGCTTGCTCTTACTTACGATCACAGGATCGTTGATGGAGCCCTTGCCGGAGCATTTCTGAAGTACATAGCTGATCAACTGGAACATGTTGATGTAAACCGATCTCTTTAATTTTAATTCTATTTCAATGGCATTTACCGATATCCCGGTCAAAAAACACTTTACTATTAAAACCACTGATAAGAAGACTTTACAAAAGTGGTTTCATCTGATGGTATTGGGACGTATACTGGACGACCGCGCCCCTAACTATTTAAAGCAAGCCATAGGCTGGTCTTACCATGCGGCTTTTGCCGGACATGATGGAATTCAACTGGCTATCGGTCAGGTTTTCGATCGAAAAACGGATCATCTCTATCCATATTACCGGGACATGATGACTGCTATCTCAGCAGGCCTTACCGCTGAAGAAGTCATATTCAATGGTATTTCTAAAGATGCAGACGTAGCTGGAGGTGGCCGGCATATGTCTAATCATTTTGCAAAACCCGAATGGAATATTCATAATGTATCATCCTCTACCGGAAATCATGCTTTGCACGCTGCCGGAACAGGAAGGGCCTTTATAAAATACAAACAGAAAGGAGTTGTGATCAGTTCTCAGGGTGAATCATCAGTTTCTGAAGGCTATGTATATGAAGCCATCAACGGAGCTTCGAACGAGCAGGTACCGGTTATTTTCGTTTTCCAGGATAATGGTTATGGCATTTCCGTTCCAAAAGCTGACCAGACAGCAAACAGGAAGGTGGCAAATAATTTTACAGGTTTTAAAAACCTTCGTATAATTCATTGCAATGGCAAAGATGTCTTTGACTCAATGAATGCCATGAAAGAAGCCAAAGACTGGGCCATTAAAAATTCCATGCCCGTTATTGTCCAGGCAAATTGCGTTCGCATTCATTCTCATTCAAATTCCGACCGGCATGAATTATACCGTGATGATTTCGAACTTAATTATGTTCACGAATATGATCCTCTGGCGAAATATCGTCGTTTGTTGCTTCGTTACAACAGATTTACTGAAGAAGAACTGGTTGAGATTGAAAAAAAGGCTAAAGTAGAAGTAAAAGATGCCCATAAAAAGGCAATGGCTGCTCCTGATCCTTCTGCCGAATCAATATTTGATTTTGTAATTGGACCTGAATACAAATCTGAAAAATACCCTGAGGGCATACATAGTGCCGATGGCCCGAAAAAAAAACTCATAGAAGCGATAAATGAAACCCTGAAGGCTGAGTTCAGGCATAATCCTGATACATATATATGGGGACAGGATATTGCCTACAAAGAAAAAGGCGGAATTTTCAACGTGACCAAAGGCATGCAGAAAGAATTTGGAAAGGAAAGAGTATTCAATGCGCCCATTGCTGAAGATTTCATTATGGGAACGGCTAATGGTATGTCAAGATTTGATAAGAAAATTCGAATTGTTGTAGAAGGTGCAGAGTTTGCAGACTACTTCTGGCCTGCCATGGAGCAATTTGTTGAAACAACGCATGAATACTGGCGTTCGAAAGGACAGTTCTCTCCTAATATTACTGTTCGCCTGGCTTCAGGAGGTTACATTGGTGGAGGATTGTACCATTCACAAAGTATTGAGGGCTCTCTTACAACCTTTCCCGGTACAAGAATAGTATATCCGTCGTATGCCGATGATGCAGCAGGATTGTTGCGAACATGTATGCGATCGGAAGGAATAAGTGTTTTTCTGGAACCTAAATTTCTTTATAATGCTCCCATTGCAGCAACGCCTGTTCCGGACGATTTCGAAGTTCCCTTTGGAAAAGCCCGTATTCGTCGTGAAGGAAAAGATTTATCAATTATTACATTTGGCAATACAACACATATGTGTATAGAAGTTGCGGATAAACTTGAAAAAGATACCGGAGCAAGCATTGAAGTAATTGATCTTCGTTCACTTCTTCCTCTTGATATTGAAGCTATTGTTGCGTCGGTCAGGAAAACCAGCAAAGCTCTGGTTGTTCATGAAGATAAAATTTTTGGTGGTTTTGGAGGAGAAATAGCAGCAACCATTGCTGAGGCGGCTTTTGAATACCTCGATGGTCCGATACATCGTGTCGGATCCACTTTTACTCCTGTAGGATTTAATCCCATTCTGGAGAAAGCTGTATTGCCAAATACGGAAAAAATTTTAAAGGCAACCAAAGAGCTGCTCGACTATTAAAATTATTATCTGTGTAAAAAATGAAAAAAATAGGCTTGTTTTATAGTTTCAACACTAAAAAAACCGCGCAAACGGCAAAAAGAATTGTCGAGTCTTTTGGCAGTGAAAATATTGACGAAATAAATGTTGAAGAACTAACCGAGAAGCAGTTTTTAGGATATGACAATATAATTCTGGGTGTTCCAACCTGGTTTGATGGAGAATTGCCCAATTACTGGGACGAATTTGTTCCGGCTCTTGACGATCTTGATCTGAGAGGTAAAAAAGTTGCTATATATGGCGCCGGTAATCAAAAAGACTATCCTGAAAATTTTGTTGATGCTGTTGGTATAATGTCTCAACTAGTTGAAAAACAGGGAGCTAAAGTTATAGGACATACCTCGGTTAAAGGATATACCTTCGAAAGCTCAAAGGCAAAACAAGGTGATGTGTTTGTCGGTTTGGCATTGGATTTTGAAAATCAATCAAGTATGAACAAAGAACGAATTGCCTCATGGTGCGAACAATTAATAAAGGAATTTCAATGAAAAAGCAGGTTCTTCTTCTCCTGATACTCTCAATCCTTTCCGTATATGTCAAATCACAAGATACCAATGCCCCTCTTTACAATCCTGGAGCCATAGATCCGGTAAACTATTAATAGTCACATTCGAATGTAAAAAACTATATGTACTTATCCTTTAGGACTAATGATTGCGCCCCGGTGGGGCTTTATGCGTATGGCATATCATAAACCCCGAGCTACGTACGGGGTTAATGATTTACGCACCTATGGTGCTTAAAAATTCAAAATCGACTTTTTCTTTATGAGTGTTCCAATGATACAAACAGGAAAAAGAGTTGATTTGGAAAACTATAAATAATTTCCTGATAACTTAAAACAATGTATTTTCTGAGATATCCTGATTTTTTCTAAACAAATTTCGGTCTACTTCTTCAGCATTCATCAGTTTCTCATCATAAGGCTTCAGATAAGATAGGGTTTTATTTAATGAGAGATCGGGATCAATCCAGATTTTTTCGATTTCTTCATTAAGAATTACAGGCATTCTTTTCTTTACATTATGGATTTTCTCCATCAGTGGATTGGCTCTTGTGGTAATTACTGAAAAGGTATTCACTACTTCCCCTGTTTCCCTGTCTGTCCATGAATCATATATCCCCGCAAGTGCAAATGCTTCAGAATCCTTAACATTGATATAATAGGGTCGTTTTATTTTCTCCATGGTTTGCCACTCATAAAATCCATTTGTCAGGACAAGACATTTTTTTGTTCTTATGGCATGCTTGTATGAAGCCTTTTCTGCTATTGTTTCAGCCCGTGCATTAAAAGTCCTCATTCTTATTTTATCAGCAGTTTTTGCGTCTTTTGCCCAAAAAGGGATAAGGCCCCAGGCATAAAGTTTTATGCTATCAGATTCATCAGAACATATTACAGGACATTCAGGAAGACTAAAAGCTGAAACCCTTTGTTGCTTCCTGTAAGGTAAATGTTTACCCAGGCTTGCTTTGAATCTTTTTTCCAGTTGTTCCCTGGTCAGGTTGATTTCAATAGTATAACACATGCATTACATAAATACAATAGTTATTGACAAACTTACTAAAGAAAAGAAGAACATTAAACGAATTCAGGCAACACTAATGGATCATTTCTCCATCCAATGTACCTTCTACTGCAGAGTACTTTGGTTTTGCAAACCGGGCAATCTGGTATGCAATAATTCCACCCAGGGTAGCTCCTGCTATACCCAGTATATAAGGGCCAAAGCCTTCTCCAATAAGTACAAGTCCAATAAAGAAAAAGCTAACTTCAAAGAAAATCCATAATAAAACAGTAATGAACTGGTACCATCCGGGTTTCAAATGTTTTGCCCTGCACATTTTCCCAATGCTTTTTGACAGCATGACAATAACAATTATTTCTAACATTATATTATAATTTTTAATCTTTCTTTACCAGTATAATTTTTTGCTTATCGGCTTTCTTTATTTTTCGGCAAAACTCAATATAATCGTCATACTTCTCCTTAGGATATTCATTTCTGTACTGTTCAAATCTCCTCAGATACAGGACTTTATCATCTGCCTGTGAAACAGAATAGGCTAAATATCCAAAATCATAGTCGATGGTATCGCCTTTTGGCATATGCTCAATAATATAACCTTCAGGGATGATATACTCAATAGTGTCATAGTGTATATATTCCCTGTCTATCCTTATTGGATTTATTCTCCTGGAGTCTTTTCTTGGAATATCTTCCTGGCAATTCATTAGATTCAAGGGAATAAACAGTCTGCTTCCACTTTTGGAAGCATAATTTATAAGTTCAAGGTCAAAATATTCGCTAGCCGAAGGATTAACTGACCGATCCTCCTCATATTTAAAGGAACGTATTTTAAAATCAGGAATATCAATATGTTTGCGGTATAAATAGTCTTTTTGTCTTTCATAATCGGCATTAAGTAAACCAATGATTTTATCATATTCCAGCCCTCTGTAAATTGTACTTACCTGAGCCTGACCATCTCCGTCAGGATAAATTTCGACAGAAGCTTTTGTTCTCCTGATATTGTCATGAATTCCATATTTTCTGGTCTTAACCAGTTTACCTCCTTCCTCTGTAATCACCAAAGAAAATCTGTCGTCGGTAAAATCGCCTAAAAAACCAAATGGCAATGTCTGGCTTGTGCATTCCAGCCACAACGTATCCTTTTCTAATGGAAGATATAGAATTGCATGATTAAACGGACTGCTAACAAAACTAGTGTCCATTCGGTATTGCCTTGGCCTCGCCCTTATTAAAGAATAATAGGATTCAATACCAGCTTCCTTCAACAGAGACTTCATATAATTGGTAAGTGCTTTACAATCTCCATAACCATTTTCATCTACTACTTCAGCTGAAAATGGCTGAATACCTCCTATGCCAATTTGAATGCTTACATATCTTGTATTTTCCTGCAGGTATTCGTATAGTACAATTGCCTTTTCAATATCACTTTCCAGATCCGAAGTCAGATTCCGTACAAGCTCTTTAGTCTCCACAGGCAAATTATCACGGCCATAATTTAGATTATAGATGAACTTACCATATTCTTCCCAGCTATTCATGCTTCCGCCATACGCTTCGAAGGTAAATTCAGTCGGACTGACTAACAAATGAGGAGAGCGCTCATATACAGGTGGTGCATAAGGCTCATATTCTTCAGCCGGATAATTCTCTATTTCCCATGAATAAGTTATTTGTTCATGCGTCACTGTTTTTTTAGCTTCTTCAAGCAATCCGACACCCTTTATATTGATTTTATAATCCTTTGGAACAGTAATTTCAAACATACTATGCTGAACGCTTATACAATTTGTATAGACAGGATACCAATCAGGAAAGATGAAGGAAATATTCGATGTATAGTTTACCTTATACTCAATTGTATACGGATAATCACTTGTTCCTCCAGCTAAAGAAAGAACCCTGGTATCGTTGTAAACTGATCCGAATGGATCATAGCTTCTATCCTTGAATTCCTTCCTTGGTATTTTTTTATACAGTTCTCCGTTCTTGTCATAAATTTTTGCTGAAATTGCAGTTATTGTCCTCTCATTATCATACCAAAAACTCTCATATGAATACTCATCACCTGTTCTATCCAGAATTGTAATAGCCTTTGTTATTTCTGTTGTTGTACTATTGAGGGTATT
>DAOUOU010000135.1 GCA_030626465.1 Bacteroidales bacterium | reverse complement strand
TCAAGGAATTCATGTGTGCCGAAACTATTGTCTTCGGTTACCTGGCCCCAGAATATATTGATCATTGGGGGCCTGTTCTCTTTTGGACCGATGCCATCTTTCCAATTGTATGCATCAGCAAAACAACCTCCCGGCCAGCGCAGAACGGGAACCTTTATTTCTTTTAATGCTTCCACAACATCCGTTCGGATTCCCCGCGTATTCTGAATTGGTGAATCTTCTCCAACCCAAATTCCATCGTAGATACATCTTCCCAGATGTTCAGCAAAATGTCCGTAGATATATTTGCTGATTGTGTCTTTTGATTCTTTGGTTTTAATAACAATCCGGTTCTCTTGTGAGAAAGAAAAAAGAGAAAACGCCAGAAGGAAACAAACCAGAAATGCTTTTTGATGTATTTTCATATTCATAACAATTTGTTTAAAAATATTATTTCTTTTGTCCGTAATATGCATTTTTTCCATGCTTTCGCAAATAGTGTTTGTCGAGAAGATATTTATCGACAGGTTCTGTATTATCAAGTAATTCTGTTCTGAAGGCCATTTTCGCCACTTCTTCAAGGACCACGGCATTATGAACAGCTTCATCAGCATCTTTTCCCCAGGTGAAAGGTGCATGGCTTTTCACCAGTACCCCTGGTATGGCATTGTAGTCGAGCTTTTTAAATAGTTCAACAATGACATTTCCCGTGTTCTTTTCGTATGCTCCTTCAATCTCATCTTTGGATAGCTTCCTTGTACAGGGAATTTCTCCGTAAAAATAATCGGCGTGTGTTGTGCCATAAGGAGGTATGGCCTTTCCTGCCTGAGCCCAGCTTGTAGCCCATTCGCTGTGCGTATGTACAATTCCTCCTATTTTTTCAAAATTTTTATATAAGACAAGGTGTGTTGGGGTATCGGATGAAGGTTTTAAGTTTCCCTCTATGATATTTCCCTCCAGATCAACCACAACCATATCATCAGTCTTCATTTCTTTGTAGGAAACTCCGCTGGGTTTAATAACTACCAATCTATTTTTTCGATCAATACCACTCACATTGCCCCAGGTAAAAAGCACAAGATCATGTTTAACAAGGTCTAGATTAGCCTTTAATACTATCTTCTTTAGATCTTTCAGCATGATATATATTTATCGAATACCATTAGCGATATGGTAGTACACTTCATTCAACCTGATTTCTTTCTTGAAATCATAAAGCCTGGTATTTTCATCAATAAGAAGGCATTCAATACCTAGCATTTCAGCCAGGTCAAGCATATGATTTGTCGAAAGAGATTGTGTAAACGCAGTATGGTGAGCACCACCGGCAAGTATCCACGCACCTGCTGCTACTTTCAGATTTGGTTTGGGCTCCCATAGTACTCTTGCGACAGGAAGTTTGGGCAAATCAGGCGTATCGACTACTTCCACTTTGTTGATCAGCAATCTGAACCTGTTTCCCATATCCATTAATGACACATTCAGTGCCTCACCGGGAGGTGCTTTGAATACCAGACGTGCCGGATCATCTTTTCCTCCAATCGATAAGGGATGAACCTCAAGAGAAGGTTTTTCCGATGCAATGGAAGGGCAGATTTCCAGCATATGAGCGCCAAGGACTTTCATGTTTGCAGGATCAAGATGATAAGTATAATCTTCCATGAATGATGATCCTCCTGGTAATTCTTCTGACATTGCTTTTAAAGACCTGACAAGAGCGGCGGTCTTCCAGTCCCCTTCGGCACCAAATCCATATCCCTGCTGCATTAATCTTTGTACAGCCAGGCCGGGAAGCTGCATTAATCCGTGAAGGTCCTCAAAAGTTGTGGTAAAAGCTTTGAAATTTCCTTCATCAAGAAAAGTTTTCATGCCCAATTCAATCCTGGCATCTTCCTTTATTGCTTTTAACTGGTCAGAACTGGAAAATGCAGAAGATTCATACAAATACTGATCTTTGTATTCATTGATAAGAGAGTCAATTGATTTTTCAGACACCTCATTCACATATTCCGCAAGGTCTCCAACACCAAATCCATGTACTGAGATTCCAAATTGAATTTCCGCAGATACTTTATTTCCCTCGGTCACTGCCACATCACGCATGTTATCACCAAACCTTGCAATTTTAAGATGAGATAATTCCTGCCTTCCAATGGCCGCTCGTATCCATACCTCAAGTTCCCTGATAACCTCATTGTCTTTCCAGTGACCAACGATCACTTTTCTGTCAATACCCATACGTGCATTAATAAAGCCGAATTCTCTGCCACCATGAGCCGACTGGTTCAGGTTCATAAAATCCATATCAATTTCTTTCCATGGTATATCTCTGTTGAATTGAGTATGTAAATGAGCATATGGTTTTGAGAGAATATTTAATCCTGTTATCCACATTTTTGCAGGAGAGAAAGTATGCATCCATGCAATCAGACCAAGACATTCTTCCGAATTATTGGCTTCAAGACAAATATTTTTTATCGCTTCAGAGGTAGTCAGAACGGATTTAAATACAAGCTTTGCCGGTGATTTGATTGCACCGGCTAAACCGGCAGCCACTTCTATTGAATTGGATTCGACTTTCTTAAGTGTTTCTTCTCCGTATAAATGCTGACTGCCCGTAATTAACCAGACTTCATAAGATTTTGAGTGATTCATTTAATTTCCTATTAGTTAAATATTATGAAACGAATGGAAAGATTTTTATAAAGGTAAAAAATACTTTTAAATTCCACCTAATTTATGGAGGGATTTGTATTAGACTTTTTTCTGTAATTTTTTTATCGTTTCTTTCAACTCGGCTTCTTTCCTGGTAAATTGGATTCGAAGTTTCTCGTTCTCCTTGATCTTTTTCTGGAGATCTTCCTGGATAGTCTGCATCTCTTCAAGGTTTTGCCTGAGTTCTTCTTCCTGGGCCAGTAATTCCTCATTTCTTTGTTTGACCTCCATTTCCATTTTTATTGCTTCGGTAATATCCTTGGAAATACCAAAAGTGCCAATGATCTCTCCCTTGTCATTATAAAGGGGCATTTTAGAAGTGCTTGCCCATGTTACTCTTCCATCAGGGTGTGTTTCCTTTTCAATTTTGTTGATAATAGGTTTAGCGGTTTTTATTATGTTCATTTCATCTTTAAAAGCAGGTCTGGCATGTTCTTTTGTGAAGAAATCAAAATCACTTTTACCGTATAATTTCTCCACACTTTTTACCTTGAATAATTTTGCCATTGAATCGCTTGCCTTAATAAATTTGCTTTTCCTGTCTTTGAAATAGATTGACTCTTTGGCATTACTGAGCAAGGCATCCATTAAAGATTTTTCCCTGGTCAGTTCATCTTTTTGCCGTTGGAGTTCATCCTGTACAGCCTGCATTTCTTCAAGATTTTGCCTGAGTTCTTCTTCCTGTGCTTGCAGTTCTTCATTCCGCTGCTTGATTTCTTGCTCCATCTCAACAGATTGTGTCACATCTTTGGAGATACCAAAAGTGCCAACAATTTCACCTTTCTCATTGTAAAGAGGCATTTTCGATGTACTTACCCAGTGAACTCTTCCATCAGCATGTGTTTCTTTTTCAACCTTATCGATCATGGGTTTACCTGTCTTAATAATATTCATCTCGTCTTCAAAAGCAGGCCTGGCATGCTCTTCGGTGAAAAAGTCAAAATCACTTTTACCGTACATTTTTTCCACACTTTTCACTTTGAATAATTTCGCCATTGAATCACTAGCCTTAATAAATCTGCTTTTCTTGTCTTTAAAGTAAATGGCCTCCTTAGCGTTGGTAAGCAAAACATCCATTAAAGCTTTTTCTCTTGTCAGTTCATCTTTTTGTCGCTGAAGCTCTTCCTGAACACTCTGCATTTCTTCCATATTTTGCCTGAGTTCTTCTTCATGGGCTTTAAGCTCTTCCGATTGAACCTTTGACTGTTCAAGCATTGATTGCATTTTTTCTGTGGCTGTTTGTATGGCAATGGCAGATGCAATATTATGCGAGAGTCTCTCAGTGAATTCAAGTTTATATTTCTCAAGCTTTTTGAAAGAGGCAAGCTCTATTACGCCTAGTTTATTTTCGTCCTGGATGAGAGGTATAAAAGCTATATAACGAGGTAATGCCTCCCCTAATCCTGAAGAAATCTTTGAATATGTTTCCGGTATATTCTCAAGTTCTAAAGTTTTGCTTTCGTTATAACAGGTCCCAACATACCCTTCTCCTGGCTTAAACGATTCCTTAATTTTTTTTAATTCAGGAGCATATGAATTAAGAACATTCAGAACCTTCTTATCATCATTCATAATATATATTGCACCCGAATTGGCCTCTGTGTATTTAACCAATTCATAAATCAGGTGTTGTCCTAATTTCTCCAGGTTATCTTTATTTTTTGAGATTATATCTGAAAAATTTGAAAGGCCAATAGCTTGAAACTTCAATTCTTCCTCTTCCTTAAATTTCTCCTGGAATTCTAATTCCTTCTTTTCATAGAGTTTTTCACGTTCTTTCAGGATAGATATGAGCTCCCGGGATTTTGTTTTTAATTCATTTATTCTTTTGTTTTTAAGATATTGATTATTCACGTAATACCTGTATACAAAGGGCACAGCCATTAAAACTATCAATAATGTAAACCACCATTTTTGATAAAAACGAATTTTGCCTTTTGTTTTGGCTTTCTTTTCAGATACTATGTTTGCCAGGCTGATGGTATCAATGATAGAATCTTGATAAGTCTCATTTTCGATAAGCTCAGAGATGCTCTCGGATTCTACCGGTTCAGCTTCCGGAAAAACGCTGTCATAATTTACAGGTTCGTCATAAAGAGTTAATGAATCAACAGTTGTTGAATGATCAACAGATGTTCCCATTACCTGAAATTCTGTGTCATCATTAATGAAAATTGAATCTTGTAGAATAATTGCCTCTGATTGAAATGAAGAGAAAACAGCGAACAGAATAAGAATTGTTTTTTTTACAATGCAAGATGATACCATTTTAATAGTTTTTCAGTTCGTACGATAAGTTAGAAAATATTTTGCTATTAAAATTAGATTTAGTTTAAATTTAAGTGTTAAACTTGGTGTAATCTTTCACTAAGAACGGCAAAGCCCTCAACGAAGTTAATTCACTAACACACAATCCAACGCTCATTTAAACTAAAGCGTTAAAATTAAATATCGATTGAATTCACAGATTAATTCCCTGTAGTATTCGATGATCATATAGCTTAAATAGCTTCTAAAATTGTTAATAAAATTTTAAATTCCAACAATTCAATTCAAAGCTAATATTATCTTTTTAAAAGATCCTCGTAAAGTAATTGGTAATATGCTTTGCCCTCCTTCTGCTTAGTTTCCGATAAATTGCCTTTTAGCTCCACAAAATTGTCTGGTTGCAGGTTATAATAGTATTCCAGGGAATCAGATACATAACCAAAACCATTATTAAAAGAATAAACAATTTGCCTTGCAGGACCAGATGAAAATATATCTCTGGCAAACAAAAATTCATCAGAACTGATATCCATTTGCGAAAGTAAAGTAGGGGTTAAGTCGGTCTGACTTGCAACAACAGATATGATTGTATCTTTTTTAGTCAAGACATTGCCATACCAAACCATAGGAATATGAAATTTCTCCGGAGAATAATTGTCCAGATTTCCAGGCCAAATGCTTCCATGATCAGCTAAAATGATAACCAAAGTGTTATCAAGTAGCTTGTTGTTTTCAAGTCTGCGGATAAATTTACCAAGGTGGTGATCAGTGTAATACATTGAGTTGTAAAATTTAATTTCATCACTGTCACCATGCAGGAAAGGATCCATTGGTACATCATAGGGAGGGTGACTGCTCAATGTAAAAAGAGAGAAAAAAAATGGCTGTTGCATACTTTTAATATCTTCATAAACTTTGGCAAAAAGATATTCATCAGGTACACCCCAGCTTGAAATATTTTGTGATGAGGGAAAGTCATTTAAAGAGATTAACTTTTCAAAGCCTGCATTAATAAGATAAGACTTATAATTAGCAAATTCTATATTACCACCGTAGTAAAATCCAGTCTTATACCCAAATTCTCTAAGTAGTTTCGGGAGGGAAGGGAGATTTTGAGTTTTATTGGGAAATTTAATTATTGAAGTTGTTGGTTGTGCCGGATACCCGCTAAAAATTGCCAGCATACCTTTGTCAGTTCGATCTCCGCTGGCATAAAACTTTGAAAATAAAATACCTTCTCGTGCAATATTATCAAGCTCCGGAGTGACATTGAACCGGCCACCAAGGCATCCCGTTGCCTTAGCAGTAAAACTTTCAAGGATAATGAGTAAAATATTCGGACGGCTATTATCCAGTACCTTATAGTGAACGCCATCTTCTAAAGCAAATGGGGCAGCATATTGTCTGGCTTCGTCCATAGTATAAAAACTATAAGGATTGTCCAATGTCTCCAGGTTTGTCAATGAATAGCCAATATTCCAGGGAAGATTTATCGCAGCGTGATTGGCAAAATTATTTTCACTGAAGTATGCTGAACCAACATTTATAGGAGCAGTTCCCAGCCCTCCGCGAATAGGAAGAAATAAAAATCCCATGAATACGATCATTACTGAGAATGATATCCAACCTTCTTTTCTTTTAAAAGATTCAGGAGTAAACAGACGATTAAAAAGATAAATAAATAGTGTTATCAGTGCCACAGCCAGTAACAAATGATTGATAATATATAAGATACTTACCGATGCTAATGCTTCCCTGGGTTTAGATACATAAAGAAGGGGAGAAGCATCCATTCTGTAACCCCACTCACGATAAAGTCCTAAATCAGTGGCTGCAAGTAACGAGAAAATAACCAGGAGAGAATAGGTATACATCTGAATAATTCTGTAAGGAAGCACAGATTTAAAAAATACAGATACCATAATAATTAGTAATGGTACCAGCATTAAATATCCGGTGGCAGATAGATCAAGTCTTATCCCATTTGCTATTATTTTCCCCCACAGATTGATTATTTCGAATGAATTGTTATGATAATACAGAAGAAATAAGATTTTTAAAGTTATAAAATATACTATCCAGAACAGAAAATATTTTAGTATGAAAATGAGGCGTTTTGACATTCAAATACTATTGGAAAATCTATTATCTAATTGATTGTACAAATCTATTACATTAAATAATTAAATCAGTGTTCATATGATCGACTTATTTTTTCTGCCTGGATTCGGATAATTCTTTACATTCAACTGAATTCTTAAGCTATTTGGTAAAATTAGTCTGACAAACCAATTACTACAAGAGATGAATGGCAGAACAAAGTTATATAAACATTGGTATTTACTGGCATTAAGGGGGATCCTTATAATAACATTAGGGGTATAAGCAATAGTGGTACCATCTTATGAGGGAAAAATCATGTTCATTAAAATATTTGAAATATTTGCGATTAGCAGTGGCCTTTTAATGATTTAGTCTGCAATTATAAACAGATATCATCTTAACTGGCAATGGATGCTAATGGGCGGCTTAATGGATTTTTCTTTTGGGATTATGCTATGGCTTATACCAGAAATCTCGTTTTATTATTAC
>DAOUOU010000205.1 GCA_030626465.1 Bacteroidales bacterium | reverse complement strand
CTCTCCCCGGAGGTCTATAACAACATCATGATCATAGGTCTCTCCGGAGATTGTTATGCTGCCAAATCTGGTGTTATCGATCACTGGTTTCATGATTTTTGGAGTTTCAATAGTGTGAAGCAAAATTACATAATTATTAAAAGCCTATTTTCATTCCTTCACTTAATCAACCACCAATTTGAAGCATTTTATTGCGCACCATGCAGACTTGTTTCACCCATTAATGCATGGCAGTTGGTGATCGCTTCAAAAAGGGGTACTTTAAATAGCAAAAACCAATTAATATCCAGTGTCCAATAACCAATGTTCAAAAGCTCAATAATGGCAATTGGAATTTAGAATTTGATTTTTGGAGCTTAATTGCCTTCGGCGAGCTTCTCCTTCGTAATTTTACTATGGAGAAGGAGCTCGCAAGCTCGGTTGTGATTTGGAATTTGTTTATTGAAATTTATTCAACAGGTATTACAAATATCATATAGCGAAGCAAAAAAAAATTGTAACTTTTGACCCAATATAAATACATACAATTATGCCACATTTTACAAAAGAAGAAGCACTGAAATACCACTCTTCCGGTCGACCCGGAAAAATTGAAGTAATACCCACCAAACCATACAGTACACAGTATGATCTTTCACTTGCATACTCCCCTGGAGTAGCTGAACCGTGCAGGGAAATTGAGAAGAACCCTGAAGATGTTTATAAGTATACAGCAAAAAGTAACCTTGTGGCAGTCATATCAAATGGCACAGCAGTGCTTGGCCTTGGCGATATAGGGGCCCTGGCAGGAAAGCCAGTCATGGAGGGCAAAGGACTTTTATTTAAAGTATTTGCTGATGTGGATGTTTTTGATATCGAGATCGATCAGAAGAATGTTGATGAATTCGTGAAAACGGTAAAAGCCATCTCTCCTACTTTTGGAGGCATCAACCTTGAAGATATAAAGGCTCCCGAATGTTTTGATATTGAAGAGCACTTGAAGAAAGAGCTCGATATTCCTGTATTTCATGATGATCAGCATGGCACCGCAATTATCTCAGCAGCAGGTCTTTTAAATGCCCTTGAGATCCACGGAAAGAAAATTGATAAAATAAAGATTGTAGTGAACGGAGCAGGAGCATCGGCAATTTCCTGTTCAAAACTATACATAAACCTTGGCGTAAAGCCTGAAAATATCATGATGCTCGACAGCAAAGGTGTCTTGTCTGATGACAGGAAGGATCTGAATCGTTACAAACAAATGTTTGTGCAGAAAACAAAGTGCCGCACGCTGGCAGATGCAGTCGAGGGAGCTGATGTATTTCTTGGTTTATCGGTTGCGGGAGTATTTACAAAAGATATGCTCAAATCAATGGCTAAAAATCCCATCGTTTTCGCCATGGCCAATCCGAATCCTGAAATTTCTTATGAAGATGCTATGGATGCAAGGAATGATCTTATTTTTGCAACGGGTCGTTCAGATTATCCCAATCAGGTAAACAATGTTTTAGGATTTCCTTTTATCTTCCGTGGTGCACTCGATGTCAAAGCAAAAGCTATTAACGAAGAAATGAAGGTAGCGGCAGCTTATGCGCTGGCAGATCTTGCCAAACAGGAAGTACCAGAAACAGTAAACGCTGCTTATCAGAGCAAAAACATAGTGTTCGGGAGGGAGTATATCATTCCAAAACCTCTTGATCCCAGATTGATAACCAGGATAGCTCCTGCCGTTGCCAAAGCCGCTATGGAAACCGGAGTAGCCCGAAAGCCCATTACTGATTGGGAAGCATATGAGGTCGAGTTGATGAAAAGAATGGGAATTTACAATCAGCTTGTGAACGCTGTAAGAATGAAAGCTAAGCGAAGTCCCAGACGAATTGTATTTGCCAACGCTGACAATTACAAGGTATTAAAGGCAATTCAAATAATTCGCAGAATAAATATCGCCGAGCCCGTTTTGCTAGGCAATAAGACCGAGATCAAAAAAATTGCAACTGAAAACCGATTGAATATCCAGGGTCTTACTATTATAGACTACCGTGCCCAATCTGAATTGGAAAAGAGAAAAAAATTTGCTGAGATTTTGTATGAAAAAAGAAAAAGAAAAGGACATACAACTGACGAAGCTCTGGAGAAAATGCTAAACCCCGATTATTTCGGTATCATGCTGGTTGAAAACGGCGAAGCCGATGGATTTCTATCCGGTTTTACCTCAAAATATTCTGAAGTGATTCGTCCTGCCGTACAAATTGTTGGTTATAATAACAGCCTGAATCACATTGCAGGCATGTATATTGTTATGACCCAGAGAGGACCCTTTTTCTTTGCCGATTCAACTGTAAATATCCAACCTTCGGGAAGAACATTAGCCGATACCACTCTTCTGCTGGCAAATGAAATAAGAAAATTCAACATCGAGCCAAAAATTGCACTGGTTTCTTATTCGAACTTCGGATGGATTCGCGAAGGCAGTCCTTTGCGGGTACAGGAAGCCATCGAAATTCTCCATCGCGATTACCCCGATCTGATTGTTGATGGAGAAATGCAGGCAGATTATGCTTTGAATAAAAAACTCAGACAGGAACACTTTCCGTTTTCAAAACTTGCAGATCATGAGGTGAATACAATTGTTTTTCCTAACCTGAGTTCAGGAAATATTGCCTATAAGATGATAAGCGAACTCGGAAATGCTGAGATTATTGGCCCTGTTATGCTTGGATTGAAGAAGCCTATACACATTCTCCAAATAAACAGTTCGGTAAGAGATATTGTAAACATGGCAGCCATTGCAGTAGTTGACGCACAGACGGTAAGTAAGGAAATAATTCAGCTTTAATTTAAAATGCTTCGCCACCGTCCAACATGGCTCTTTATAATAAAATGTAAAGCTAACGAAAATCGAAGAGTTTGTTAATGCCATATATTGTTTTAAAAAGGAAAATGTCCCTGAGGAAAGGCAGAGAACCAAATAGTTTTATAATTTTATAGGACTATAAATTATTCAGACCCCATGTTACTTAGATATTTACCCTTTCTGATTATGTCTGTATTGTTTTCAACTTCTTCTCATGCTCAAAATCTTTCGGATTTGCTCCCGGATATTCCGGCCGGTTGGAAATCTGTTGAAGATGATAAGCTTTACAATTCTGAAACCCTGTATGATTACATCAACGGAGGCGCCGAACTTTATCTTTCCTATGGAATGAAAAATGTAATAAGCAGGATAATAACAAATGAAAAGGGAGATGAGATCAGGATCGAAATTTTTAATATGACTGAAGCAAAGAATGCCTATGGTGTTTTTACGCACACCCGAACCATTAACGAAAAAGGATATGGGCAGGGTTCACAGTATTTTCCAGGCACACAGATATTCTGGAAAGGTAAATATTACATTTCCATTATGGCCACCGATGATAACGAAGAAATTCAATCAATACTACAAATGCTTTCTTCCGAACTGGATACAAAAATTACTTCCAGGGGAGAGATACCCAAAATAATCAATTACTTACCGGAAGATAATCTTGAGAAAGATGGCTTTGTATACTTCCATCATTATATATGGCTGAATTCTTATTACTATATTGCAAACGATAACTTTCTGGATATTGATGAATTTACAAATGCGGTATTAGCAAAATACGGAGAAAAGGACAATCGATCCTATTTATTGATCATTGAGTATCCTGATAGTGAAAGAGTTCAGGATGCATATACCGGCTTTGCTACTCGTTTCTTAGTCCAAAATGAAGAAAAGTCTGTTACACAAATTGAAGACGGAACCTGGCTGGGAGGAACAAAAAAAGAAAATTATTTTATTGCCGTGTTCAACGCCTCTTCAAAAACGGAAGTCGATTCATTGCTGAAAGCAACTCAAAATAACATTCAACAATAAAACCACACACTATGAAATCCAAAACGATCACCCGCAGAAAATTACTGAAAGACTCAACAGTAGCAGCAATAGGTGCTTCATTGTTTTTCAGCTCTCCACTGAAAGCTTTTGGGAAAAACAAACCAGGAACCCTGTCGAAGGTTGTACTTGTAAGAGATAATAATGTTCTGAACGAGAACGGTGATCCTGACAAGACAATACTTGAAAAAATGCTGGATGATGCCTTGTTGCAACTTACCGGACTGAAATACAAAGAAGATGCCTGGGCTAAAATTTTTAAACCCGATGATGTACTGGGTATAAAATCGAATGTATGGAACCATCTTCCTACCCCAAAGCAATTGGAGGATATTTTGACCGAAAAGGCCATTAGCATGGGTGTAATTCCTGAAAATATTAGTATCAATGACCGTGGTGTCAAAAAAGATCCCGTTTTTCAGAAGTCAACAGCACTGATCAATGTCCGGCCTATGCGTACGCACAACTGGTCAGGAGTTGGTAGTTTGCTTAAGAATTACATCACCTTCGCTGAGAATCTTCCTTCATACCATCCCGATTCCTGTGCTGATCTGGCCACCCTTTATGAT
>DAOUOU010000177.1 GCA_030626465.1 Bacteroidales bacterium | reverse complement strand
GGAGCAAATTCAGCTTCAAAATGGGATCCTCAACTGAAGGCATACTATAAACGAAAAGAAGCTGAAGGGAAAGACCATAAATTAATTATGAACTCAATAAGCTGTAAACTTGTAAATAGGGTATTTGCTGTCGTAAAACGACAGACACCCTATACTTGTATTTATGAGCATAATTTTGCTTAAAATACTTGCTTTTATCTTAGAATTCAATTAATCAGTGTTTATACTCCGGATCATTCGTAGATTCATCGTGTTCTTTTATAAGTGTCATTTCCTGAGTAGTAACCGATGAAGCGCCAAAGAAACCCAAGCCATCTATATTCCCTGTAGTACAAACCAGGTTGGATGGAATATTCGCTGGCGGCCCGCTGAATATTGATCCGCTTGCATAGGTTTCGGTAATAAATGCATTGTTAAAATAATATTCTTCTCTGGAGATCGATAACATCTCCACAAATACGTGGTTGGTGTCTGAAACAACTTCTTCCTGGGGCAAGTAGAGTATTTCCACATTCGCCATATAGGTGTCATTGAAAAACAGATCATCCTGATAAGGGGTTCTGATCAAATCATCATTGAAAAGCGTATCATTCAAATAGATATAAAACATATAAATATGTCCGAGAGGAGGAGGTTCATAAGCTGACATACGGATCTTATAATAACCTCTTTCGTAAAATGTATACTCATATTCATAATTAATGCTGTCCATTGAAGCAACAGTATCCAGGTACGATGTTGCCTTATATGAATCACCCTGGTAATTGATCATAAGGGAATACGTTTCACCACTCTTTCCTTTTATTTCTTCTGTTGCATAAATTCCTAAGGTATCATCAATTAAAGTCATGTCAAATCTATTGCCTGCATTTTCTCCCAGCAGGTAGACTTCTGCTTCGAGAAAGGGAGGTACTCTTTCGTTCTGAAAATAACTTATAGTTTTTGTTAATCGAACCTTATGGATCTTTAATTCATTAGTAATTCTTCCCTCTACTACAATGCGCTCGTTTTCCTGATCATTTAGTTCGATAGATATTTCCTCTTCGCAGGAAAGAATCAATACTGCAGTAATAATCCAGAAGAATTTTAAAATATAATGTATAACTAGTTTGAATACAGACATACGACTAAAAATTAATAATATAAGTAAGAGAGGGAACAATTCTGTATAAATAAATCATATATGATTTGGTAGCACGCGGTTCATCTTCATCCTGACGAAAGTTTATCATTATCGGATTTTTTCTCAAATATGTGTTGTATACAGAAAGGTTAATGTAATGATTGAACCTGTTGGAAAACTTATTCATCCTTAGTGTAACCGAGAGGTCAAGCCGATGATAAGGAAATATCCGAACAGAATTCCGGTCTGAATACACCGGAGCAATAGTACCATGAGATTCAAAACGACCAGTAGGCATGGTGCGCGGAGGAGCACTTGTATATACCCAGTTGCCTGATACATTCCACCTTTCATTAAAATCATAAGAAAGAACCAGGGCAAAATCATGTGGTTTATCGTAGGCAGCCTGATATTCTTTTCCCTCAAATATCTCCGGTATCTTCTTGTAAGACTTTGCAAAGGAATAACTGACCCAACCTGTCAGCTTGCCTTCCTGCTTTTTTACAATAAATTCAATCCCATAAGACCTGCCTTTTCCTATTCTTAACTCTCCTTCGTAAGCATCATTAAGCAACAGTTCGGCATGGTCACGAAAATCAATGGCATTCTTGTTCCATTTGTAAAAAACCTCAAGTGAAGTTTCAAACATGTTGTCTTTGAAATTTCGAAAATAACCCATCGCAATCTGATCTGCAGATTGCGGTTTAATGTTTGGAGAGCTTGGAAACCAAAAATCCAGAGGCAGTGTTGCCGTGCTGTTGCTGGCCAGATGTATGTATTGATACATCCTGTTATAACTTGCTTTTACAGAACTAACATTGTTCAGGGCATAACGCACTGCCAGGCGAGGTTCAAATCCCCCGGCAAAGGTGTTAAATATCTCACCCCTGTTGTATTTTATTGTATCGGTTACTCTGTAATAGTCAGGATTTGATTTATCGAATACCAGCGATTGACCCGGTCCGATATTCTGAAAAAGAGAGTATCTGATGCCGTAGAGTAAAGTGAGTCGTGAGGTTATCTCCTGTTCATTCGAAACATAAAAGGCATACTCAAGGCTGTAACTGTTAGGAATTTTATAATTAAATTTTGTCGTGTCATCATATTGTCCGAAAACATATCCCGGACTAAAATTATGGAGAATTGCCTGCGCCCCAAACTTAAGCGTATTCTCCGGATTAAGATAATAGGTGAAATCAAAGTGCTGGTTAATATCGCGGATGTAAGTAATCCAGTTAACGTTCGAAAATCCTTCGGTAAAACTAAAATCATAATGATAATTACTATACATAGTAGATGTATTAAGAAAAAGCCTTTGATTGAATACATGATTCCACCTTGCAGTAACCGTGAAATTCCCATAATCCATCGACATTAATTCCCCGAAACGAGTTACGTCACGTCCAAAATAGCCCGACAGGAACACCCTGTTATTATCATTGATGCTATAATTAATCTTCGCATTAAGATCGTAGAAATATATATCACTTTCACGCGCCATGCTGTCTTTCGAGAATGGCAGGAATAAATCGGCATATGTTCTTCTGCCCGACAGAAGAAATGATGCTTTACCCGGAATAACAGGCCCATCAATCGTCAATCGACTGGTGATAGTGCCAACGCCTCCTGCCCCGTGAAATTCATTTTTATTCCCCTCTTTCATATAAATATCAAGTATGGAAGATAACCTTCCTCCATACTCAGGAGGTATGCCCCCTTTATACAACTTCAGATCTTTAATGGCATCAGCGTTAAAAACTGACAAAAAGCCCACTGCATGCGAAGCATTGTAAACAGGTGCATGATCAAGCAAGATCAAGTTCTGATCTATGCTTCCACCTCTCACATGAAAACCTCCTGATACTTCATTGGATGCAAGTACTCCCGGAAGAAGCTGGATAGTTTTAATTACATCAGTTTCACCCAGCAACATTGGAAGTTTTTGAATGGTCTTCATCTGAAGGGTATTCGTGCTCATCTCAACTTCACGAATATTCACATCGCGCCCCTTAGCAACTACCTCAACCGATTCTATCATCTCAGCTGATTCTATTAGTGAAATATTCAGTCTTTTATTTGAGGTCAATGCAAGCTGAATATTTTGAGCTGAATAGCCAATAAAGGAAATTTCCAGATCATATTCTCCTTCCGGAAGTGTTATTGAATAAAATCCGTAGGTGTTGGTTATGGTACCCTTTACAAGCGCCGGAATAAGTACGTTTGCACCAATTAACTCTTCGCCTAACTCATCTGTTACATAACCACTTATTGTGTACTTCTGCTGTCCTGCCAGATGAATACATAGCATGAAGAACAGGATTGCACCTGATAGTTGTTTCATGTTTTGGTTGTCAAGTAAAAACCTCTGCAACATTCTTTTATTGCAGAGGTTACAAAAATAGGCTATTCGTTAATAACAACGGTTTTTTTTATTAAGCTGTTTTAAAATTTTCCAAATTTAAACCTGGCTCCTATTGTATAATTAACCAAAGCATCTGGTTTAACTGAAGTGAGGTCAAGATCGCTTGTGTAGCGGTATGAAAAGAAACCTGCCAGGCGCATAAACTTTGTTAGATTAAATTCCAGTTCAACTCCTGGTTCAATTATCATAAAAACTGCTGTTTCCTCGACATCATTCTCCTGGGTATAATCACGATCATCTTTAACCCAGGAGGTATAAGCAGCACCACCTATACCAAACAGCACAGGAAAAGACAAATGAACCCTGGACCTGGGAAAAATAATTGGTTCAGCGAAAATTCCACCATATCCTCCAACCAGACTTACCTCTCTGTTTAAAGCCTGATTGTATTCGTAGTCATTTATAAAACCTACCCCGCCAAAGCCAATAGCAAAAGAGTGTCCGAGTATTACTCCCCCTCTTGCATCGAAGATAATCGCATGTTTATCCTCAATCCTGCTATAACCGAATCCAAGGCCACCATATCCACCTACCTTTTTTCCTCCAAAAATAGTTTTAAACTCTTCATCGCTGTCATGATAGACAACTTCTTCATCTTGTGCAGAAAGAATCGTAACACAAAATAATAATGCTATAAATAAATATATCTTTTTCATCTGTTTAAATTTTTTGTACATGAAAAGAAGCAAAAGAATTTTGCACATTCAGGAATCGGGATTCACCCTCTTCGATGAAAAATTTCATGCTCGTTTCATAGTTTTAGTTTTTCAAAATCTGTATTTAAAAGCAACAACAAAATTGAATGGTCTCAGCTGAAAATATCTGTTTAAAGAATACTCGAAATAAGGCTGTGCAGCGGCACTGATCAGTAAAGGCAGATCAGATGCTGCATATTCAAATCCAATAAGGCCATCTATACCAAATTGCGGACTCCACATCCACTCGTGGTAATATGTACGGTGAAGAATGGTATATTTATTCGTGTAAGTCACACCTGCATGTATACCATAACCATATACAAGGTTAAAATTTTGCGTGCGATCCGTTAGCATGGGTTTAAAAAATTCGCGAAGACCGGTTATTCTGAAACCTCTTCTTGAAAAACCTGCCAACCCTTCAATAGCCATATCTTTATCATAGAATTGCCGGTAGCTTGCAAAGAACCCGTCTCCTACTCTTATCCCTGCATCCCGAGTATAGTTTTGTGCATGCGCACTTAAACAAAAAACAAGTAATAAAAAGCAGTATAGGTACTTCATCGATGAGTCAGCAATTATTAATTTCTACTGCGTATTTCCCCCGATCCATTATCAATCTCAACAATCTCATCGGGGGTCCCGGAATAAATTATATCGCCCGAACCTGCAAGTGTTGCATGCAATAAATCGTATGCAAAACAATACAAATTCCCTGATCCTGAATTTATTGCGTAGCATTCATCCACTCTCAGATCATTTGCAAGAATATCACCTGAGCCTGATAAAAGGTAATCTCCCCTCCTTGCCTTACCATAGATTGAAATACTACCCGATCCGGATAACAGCAAATCGACTGTTGAAGTAGAAAAAATATTCATTACGTCAATTTTACCTGATCCGCTGTTGGTTACTTCCAGATAATTGCAGTCAAAACCAACTACGTCAATATTACCCGATCCGTTCAGTTCAATCAGATCAAGTACTGGCATACGCACTTCAACCAGCATGTAATTATCTGTATTTATACACCTGTTATTTACAATATTGATGATTAAATTCCCACTTCTTACCGAGGTTTGAATCACATCCAGTACATTTTCATCGGCAGTAACTTCAACCGAAAAAATTGAATCCACAGTAACATCAACATCAACCTGGGTGTTGTTTTCAATACCATAAAACTCAGCTACGATTCTTTTCTCC